>JAJRZL010000134.1 GCA_024275255.1 Candidatus Zixiibacteriota bacterium
AATAGTATTCCGTAAGGTAAATTGTTATTACCACAACGCCCAGAACTCTACTCGAATATACGATGCGATTTTTCGAGCGAATAATTTGGCAAGTGGCAGTTCCCCGATATGAATCTTGGCATAACCGGTCATTCCTTTCTGAAGCAATCTTTCTTTATTGGGAATAACAACCGAAACCATGTAATACGCCTGTTCGTTTTGTTTTTCTGCTGTTAACGGAACATGAACCACTTTGCCTTCAAACACTCTCCCTGGATAGGACCGCACTTTCAGGAACACCGGTTGACCCACTTTTACAAGGTTAATATTAAAATCCGATACCGGGACCAACACCTCCACTTCACGAGAATCGACAACTGCAATAATTGAATTATCGTTGCTTTGTATTTCAACAATTCCGGAGATAGGTGAGTTGATTGATTGTGCTTTTTCCTGTTCCTTGAGATAATTTACCCGTGCCTGTTGTTTTTCAATCTGCGACTGCAACACCGCTTCTTCTTCGGGCTTTGGTGGTGAAATAAGTAAGCTCAAACGAGCAGATTTATTTTGCAACTCAGCTTTGGCAATTTCAACAGCCGATTCCGTTGCTTCGTATTCTTCTTTCGTGGCAAGGTGAAGTTGTACTAATTCTTTTACCCGGTTAAAATCTTTCGTCAACTGATCAAGTTTCGCCTGTGCTGCTGTTACCTGTGCCTTTGCTTCTTCGACTTCCTCTTGCTTGGGGGGAGATTTTAAGAGTGCCAGCTCGTTTTCAAGTTTGGTCAGTTCGGCTATATTAGCTTTCAATTCGCTTGTCACCTGGTTAGAAACCAGAATTGCCAGCGTATCACCAACCGAGACAATATCTCCATCTCTTCTCAGGGGGACCAAATCCAAAGATGCCATATCAGTTGATGTCATCTGCAAATAGCCGGACTTACTTACCGCCTGAGCACCTCGCCGTTGCAATGTTCGCTCCAACAGACCGAATTTGTTTACTATCAGGGAAAACTCGGCAATTGGGCGCACCACAACATTACCGGATACGCGATGTGGAAACGGAACCGCAAACAATCCGATGACCAAACTAACGCCCGCCAAAAGCCACGCTATGACACGAAATGGATTTTTAGCTTTCATTCTCATATATTTTATATGCTCTACCGTTCCGCGTATAAAAGCACCAATACTCGACTTTAACAATATCAACAAAACGGCAAGTAACAAAAGTAATCCCCATCCCCCCATCTTGGCAAGTAAGAACTGGGCAAGAATTACCAACAGGTAGGTAAGCAGGACTGTTGTGTAAATGATGGAAAAAATGGCATACGTCAGGTATATTCGTTTTTCTCTTTTCGTAGTGACAAGCGGAGTAATATCCCATCCTAATATTTTACGCTTGAACCAGTTACCAAGATACACAAATGCCTTGTGACGTAAATTGGGGATATCTACCAAATCAGATAACAGGTAGTAGCCGTCAAGCTTGATTAACGGGTTAAAATTAAACAGCAATGTCACCCAACACACGATAGTCGTAATACGCGCTACCTCGTTGGGGAAAGTACCGGGAATTGTTACGCGCCATACTATCGCAGCCAGAGACAAAAGAATCATCTGCATAAACGGACCGGCAATTGTCGCCGCCAACCGATGCGATTTTTTCTTGAACAACCAGGCATCGGAAAGGTCCGCATAAAAACAGGGCTGGAAAAATAACAGTAAAAACCCAATTTCCCGTACCTCTCCCCCATGATACCGACAAACAACCGCATGGGCGAATTCATGGAACGAAACAATAAGAAACGAGGAGATGATAATGGCAGCAATGGAACCAAGGTTAAACAATCCGCCAAAATCAACAGCAAACACCGAACCATTGGCAAGAACAATCGACACTCCAACCAGCATAAGCAGTAATGATAAAATCAGGAAATAGATATTATGAAATGGTTTGTAGATGCGCATCAACCACCCTAAAAAGTGGGCAGGATTGAACGCCTTTAATTTTATTAGAAGTAATTTCGCAAAGAGCGATTTTCCCCGGGTTGCGTTGTAACTAAGCCGCGAGGTTGCCTGTTCAGCACGTCCGTCATCGAGAAAATACAGTTCTTCCAGGCGGGCGACAAATTTTGCAATCGTGTCGGCATCAATGTCAAATCCAAATGTTTCCTGAAATCCAGCAGCAATGTTTTCGTATGATGTTTTCCCATCAAGTTGATTGATTAACCAGTACTCCGGTTCTCTCAAGCGAAAATAATTGCCGGTGATGGGGTCCTTGATGTTATAAACAGTTTGTCCGTCGATCTCTACCTGAGCAGTGACAAGATCCGTTCGTAATTTCGCATATGACGCCATAGATAAAAAGTACGGACAGGGACCTGTTTGTGCAAGTGAAGTTATAGAGTCAGTACTTTGCAGGTTTTGTAATGCTTCACATTATTCCCATGTCAACGGTGACACTGTTCGGGCTAACTGGGGATTGCGAAAGAAGTCTGAAGTCGGGAACACCTGTGAACCACGGTTGCGGTCAAGCAATAATATGTTTTCAGTTACGTAATGGAGGATATCGCCATCATGAGAAATAATAACGATTCCTATTCCTCGATTTTGAAGCGCTCGGACCAGCGCAATGAACCGCCCCACTCCCTCCTGATCGAGACTGCAGGTCGGCTCGTCGAAAATAACTACCCTCGGCATCATTGACAACACTGCCGCAAAAGCAAGGCGTCGTTTTTCCCCTCCTGATAAACGAAACGGGTCCTTCACGGCAAACTCTTCCGGGGGAAGTCCGACAGCATGGAGCATATTCTCTACCTGTGACTGTTGTAATGGTCGCTTGAGATTCTTAGGTCCGAACGCTACTTCTTCGGCACATGATGGCAGAAAAAACTGACGCTCCGGTTGCTGAAGAATGACAGCTACCTGCCCGGTGATTTCATCACGAGGGATTATCGTATCGTCAACTGAATAATAGATTACCTCACCTGAAGATGGCTCCAGTAATCCACAGAGTATCAGCGCCAATGTACTTTTCCCGGAACCGGAACTGCCGATAACCCCCAGTGATTCACCTGCTGCGACTGTTGTTGTAATATCATGTAAAACGGTATCTGTCATACCCGGGAACCGGAATGATATTTTTTTTATATCAATTTGTGTAAGCACTGTGCCGTTCTGTTCCGACGTATGATTTAGCAGCTTGGGGAATCCAGGGTATTGCTGTTCAGCCAAGCTGACTGTCAATGCCGTACGATTACAAAACTGTGTATCGGCAAATATTTTTTCGGGAGAAGCATCGGCAACAATTTTTCCCTTTTCAAAAACGAGCATACGATTATATCGTCGAGCCGTAGCGGGATATTGGGTGATATGAACTTGTATCATAGCTGGGTTTTGCTCTCGTAATTTTGCCAGCTCGTTATACAATGCCGTTTTTCC
>JAJRZL010000135.1 GCA_024275255.1 Candidatus Zixiibacteriota bacterium
AGTGCCATCATTGTTGTCTAAAAGTGAATATATTCCCGATATAGCTACATTTCTGCAAATCGGCGGGTGTGGCATAGCCGGGTATAGCTGGGACGGGAAAGATGTGTATTTCACTTCTTCCATGTCCGGGGCTACCCAGGTGTACCGGATTATCAACAAAGGCTGGCCCTACCAACTGAGTACGTTTGAAGATGGGATAGATTTCTTCCTGTTAGGATACACAGGAACAATGGCAATTGTCGGGGCTTCCACCGGCGGGTCGGAGCAATCGCAACTGTATCTCAGGGACACTAAAACAGGAAGGGTTTTGCAACTTACCCATGCCAAGGATGTGCAGTTCGGTTCTGTTCGGTGGGCGCCTGACGACAAATATATCTATTTTCGCTCCAACGAAGAAAACGGCAGGGACTTTTTCATTTACCGAATGGATATTGCCACCGGTGAATATGAGAAAATCTTTGGCGATACTGCCAAGGTAGCCGGTTACAACGGGATTGCCAATATTTCCCACGACGGCACTAAAATGATAATTTACCATATCACTTCCAATGTAAACAATGATTTATATCTTCTTGATATTCCCTCCGGCGAGTACCAGAAACTTACCGATGATGAAGGCGATGTTTCATACTATTCCCCTACTCTTATGCCCGATGATTCGACTATCTGGCTAACATGCAATAATAATAAAGACGGCATTCAGCGCCTGGCTAAAATGACGGTCGGATCACCCAAGGTTGAATTTGTCGATGACGGCTGGCTGGATACCCGATGGGAGGTTGACAACCTGCATTTCTCTCGTGATTACAAATACATGGTTGCCGTTATCAATGAAGAGGGGTATGGACGTCTGAAAATCAGGGAAGTAGAAACAAAGCGCGAGCTTCCCACTCCACCGATGGAGGGGATTTACAACTCTGCCTTCTTTGATAAATACGGGGACTGTATTACAACCTTTATTTCTCCTACTCGTGCCCCCGATGTTTGGAAATGGTCCCCCTCTTCGAAAGAACTGGAGCAGCTCACCTTTTCTATTTATGCTGGCATTGACAGTAGTATTTTCAGTGAGCCGCAACTCATTCACTACAAAAGTTTCGATGGACTGGAAATACCGGCATTTTTATACCTGCCGCCGAATTATAAAAAAGGCGAACCAATACCGTTTATCATTCATGCTCATGGCGGACCGGAAGGTCAGTACCGGCCATTTTTCCTGAGAAACATCCAGTATCTTATCCTCAACGGCTATGGGCTTCTTGCTCCCAATCCCCGGGGTTCATCGGGATATGGACGCGATTACATGAACATGGACAACTACAAAAACCGCAAAAAATCTCTCATGGACTACAAAGCAGGGGTGGACTGGCTTATTGAAAACGGCTACACGAAAAAAGGAATGATAGGTATTCGCGGTGCATCGTACGGCGGCTATGTTGTTTTAGGGATGATTACGGAATATCCCGATCTTTTCTCGGCTGCGGTTGATGTTGTCGGTATCGCCAATTTCAAATCGTTCCTCGAAAACACAAAACCATACCGCCGCGCGCTTCGCGAGGCTGAGTATGGTCCCTTGTCTGACCCCGATTTCCTTGAAGAGATTTCGCCCATTAATAAAGTACACAAAATCAAAACCCCCCTTCTTGTAATCCACGGAGTCAATGATCCCCGTGTACCGGTTGGCGAGGCACGCCAGATTATCAAAGCTATCAAATCACAGGGCGGAATTGTAGACTCGCTTATCTTCCCCGATGAAGGGCACGGCCCTTCCAAGCGTGTCAATATCATCGCCGAATATCGCAAGCAGGTTGAATTTTTTAATAAAACATTAAAGACTAACCGTTACTAAATGATTGAATCATATTAGCAAAATAACGGGCAAGGTCATCAACGACATTGCCCGTTTTCTTCTATAACCAAGCCAAAAACCGGAAGTTCTCTCTATCAACTCTCCGGTTATTTATTTCGTTTTCTAAGGTTTATCAATCCAGGCATTAACCGAATACTTATCAAGTAGTTCATCGCGAAGTACTTTGGCATCCTGTAAATTATCAAAATCACCAATCCGCACTCGATAATAGGTCTGGTTATTCACCGTTGCCGTTGTCAGGTATGGTTCATACCCACGTCTTTTATATAGTTCAATAAGATAGTCGGCGTAGTCAGGCGACTCACAACTCGCAACCTGAACGGTATAACCGCTTATCGGATGGGGAGGCATCATTCCCGGCTCTGAAGAAGCCGATGTATCCTCAGTTTCACTTGCTCCTTCCTGAAGAGTATCCTGCATACCAAGGGTATCTTCAGCAACAGTATCGACATGCTGTTCTGTCATTTCCTGTTCAACCGACGGTTGCTCTTCTTTTTTCTTGGAGCATCCGGTTAACAGGCTGAATAACAATAAACTCATTATGATAGAAATACCTAACTTCACCATACCACCTCCGCTATGTTACCATGTTACCATTGCAGTAACATCGTTGTCTCACATCCTTATTATCGACAGCAGCTTATCATCTATATAACTTATAAACCTGAAGTATGAAATATTGTCAATATAAAAGGTTTGATTTTTTCCAGAACTAAACTATTGATATTTGTATAAACAGTGTCTAACTTACTGTTTTGTTACAGAAAGCTATTATGAAAGTATATGAAAGCATACTCGACTTAATTGGTAATACCCCACTGGTACGCCTTCGGACCGGTATCCCGGAGCATGGTCCCCGCGCCTATGTCAAACTGGAGTATTACAACCCCACCGGGTCCCTGAAAGACCGGATGGCGCACTATATTATCCGCAAAGCCCTTGATGAGGGGCGTCTTAAACCGGGCGACACTGTTATTGATAATACCTCCGGCAACACCGGCTCTGCATTGGCAATGGTTGCTTCACTGTATGGCTTAAATGCAATAGTCACTACACCTGAAAAAACCAGCAAAGAAAAAATAGATTTAATCAAGTCGTTTGGCGCCGAGGTTATTGTCACCCCGGAAACTGAACACCACAATGACCCGGAAGGGTTTTTCATGGTCGCTCGCCGTCTGGCTGCTGAACATGGTTACTTTGACCTTGACCAGTACAATAACCAGGACAATGTGGAAGCTCACTATCTTTCTACAGGCCCGGAAATCTGGCGGGACACCGACGGCAAAATCACTCACTTTGTCGCCGGAATAGGAACTGGGGGAACTTTTTCCGGTACGGCAAAATACCTGAAAGAACTAAACAGCAATATCAAAACCATCGCCGTTGATCCGGAAGGGTCTATTTTTGCCGCATACATTAAGGAACAAAAAGAAGTTCCCGGTCATACATATAAAATAGAAGGTATTGGTTCTGATGTCGTGACCGATGCGCTCCATCCACAGTTAGTGGATGAAGTTATCACCGTTTCGGATAAAGATGCTTTCAACCGGGCAAGACGGATTGCCAAAGAAGAAGGTATTTCCGCCGGCGGTTCATCAGGAGCGGTAGCGGTGGCGATGGAGCGAATTGCTGCTCAACTGGGACCGGAGGCAATAATTGTCGGGATTTTTGGTGATGCCGGCATTCGATATTTGAGTAAATGTTATAATGATGACTGGATGCGAAAACATGGCTTTTTACCAAAACCGGAGGTAATTGAGTCATAATGAGCTACCTGACTTCATTAGTATTCAGCTTAATCTTCATGGTTGGCGGTGTTGCAAAGGACAAAACTGCGACATTCTTCCCTACCTACGAAGAAACACGATACAATTTCGGTCATGTCGGGATTGATTACGACATCTTTCACAAGTATCATTTTGAGAACAGGACCGGTGACACAATCAGGATTATGAAAATCGAAGCTTCATGTGATTGTACCACAGTTTTACCAAGCGACACCATAATCCCGCCCGGTGATACTGTCTATTTTAAGTTGAAGTTTAATACAAAGGATGCCTTCGGCCCGACCAATCGCTCATTTGTTGTCAGCACCGACCATCCCAAACTACCTACAATTACGTACCAATATTTCGCTATTGTGGGACAATGGTTTCATGGCATTCGCCCTAACCCCGTTGCGTTATTTTTCCTGCCTGGAAAAAATGACAAACAAATTGTTATTCCCAACCCAAAACAACCAAAACTATCCATATAAAACATTACACAATACGATACTACTTTTACCGTTCAATTATTAAAATCCCAGGTTACCAGCGGAGACTCGTTAAAACTGGATATCAGCCCCAACCCGAATCTTTCTAAAGGGACATACTTATCTAACTTCACTTTACACCTCACTGTGGAAAACTCCAAGAAAGATATGATTATGACAATTCCTGTAAAAATTGTCAGGTATTAAATAACGCAGTTTTTGCTCTACATTACCCTCATTGTCTATCATGTCCCTTTTCCTCCTGTTATTGATAGACATATAAAAACCTTGACAATCCTGTAGTAAAAAGTATATTATTTACAGGATAGAGAGGTTTATTACATTCTCTTTGCAGGTTTTAGCACTTTTATAAAACAACATATTTCAAATTATTACAAAAGATGAAGGATAGCTGCGTTTTAGCAGGAGCACTCACACAGTAACGGGAGGAGGAGCTATGCTCAAAAGACTTGTTTTCCTTGTGACTGTCCTCGTAATCATCGGGTTAGCCATTACATTCGTATGGGCTGACTGGATTCCGGGTGATGGTCACAAAATGCACTTCCCACAATTGCCTGACGAGGCAGGCTGGGATGTGAACGCTACCAATCCAATTATCCTTGCTGACGATTGGATGTGTACAGAAACAGGATGGGTCAAGGATATCCATTTCTGGGGGTCATGGATGCACGGAGTTGAGGGACAAATTATCAGCTTCAACCTGAGTATCCACAGAGATATCCCTGCCAACCCTCCTGAAATACCGTATAGTCGCCCCGGACCAACATTATGGGAGCGGGAAATCACAGACTTTGTTATCAAACCAATCGATCCACCAACATCGGAGGGCTGGTATGATCCGGTTCAAGGGATAGTACTACCGGAAGATCATCAGGCATACTTCCAGTACAATATCTTTCTTGATTCAGCAGATTGGTTCTGGCAGGACTCGGGAACTATCTACTGGCTGAATATCTCAGCGACAGTAGCAGACCCTGCTGCTACGCAATGGGGGTGGAAATCATCTCTTGACCACTGGAATGACGATGCTGTCTGGTCGATGTGGGGTGAATTGAATTGGATAGATTTATGGGAGCCGCCTGATTTTATCCAGTCACTTGACTTGTCCTTTGTCATTACCGGCGGACAGGAAGTCATAGACACCTGTGAATATTACAAACCACCTTATGGAGACTATGCTCCTAATGGTATGCCTGATTTCGACCAGAAACAGGACCAGTGGACTTCGTCATTTAACGGCAACTGGAGTTGGTGCGGACCGGTCGCACTGGCAAACTGTCTCTGGTGGTTTGATTCCAAGTTTGAACCGAATCCGGTTGACCCTCGTCCGTTCTACCCCGGTCCCGGTAACCCGCCACTTAACGACAGTTACCCACTGGTGACTTCCTACGACCCGAACGGTGCGTGGGATGACCATGACACCAACAATGTTATGCCTTTTATCCAGAATTTAATGCCCATGTGTAATACTGATATCCCACAACCGGGGACTAATATTTATGATTTGCAGACAGGATTTAATAACTGGCTTGCCTCAGCAGGATTGACCGGTAAATATACCTCTACTATTACGTTGGGACCTACCTTTGAAGAAATCAGAGACTCGATTTTATCATGTCAGGATGTCATATTATTACTTGGATTTTACGAGTTACTTCCTACTGGTGACTGTCAATGGCTTGGGGGGCATTATGTTACCGGTGCCGGAGTATGTACGACATCAACCGATATTTGTATTTCCGATCCGATGTTCGATGGCAACGAAGGTGAACCTCCGGCAGGGAGCTCACACGGTTCATCCGTTCACAATGATGCCTTTTATGTATCAGCCCCACACGGGACTATCAACCACGACCGCTATCACATGCAACCCAATCAATACCCCTGTCAATCCCCGGCTACATGGATGTTTACCGATTACCCGAACCAGTGGTCCGATATTATGGTGTTTGAAAATCAAAACCCAATTGCCCCGGGGGCTCCGCCGGTTGCATACCAAGGCAATCCGATTGTCGTGCTTCTTGATGCCGCTCTTATCATTTGCCCGGTGACTCAGCTACCGCCATACGATACGGTAAAATGTGAACCTCAAGGTGGAGGAGTAAATCCGAATCATCCACCTACCTACTGGTTTGATGTCACACCGAGTAACGGTTCCAGCCGATGTGACTTCCATGTGAAAGTGTATGACAGCATCCTTGCCAATTACAGCAACTGGGTTGAACCAGCTGGTTGGCAACATACCCTTCATAAAGTCGGCAATGACTGGTGGGTATCCTGGTGGAGTCCCAGTTGTGCCAATGCCATTTACAGTACATTCCGGTTCCAGTTCGACAACAACAGTAATGCGGTGTGGAGTGACTGGGTTACATCAAATTCAGGCACAAACGACCCGACATCCGGCGGTGTTGACTCTTCTGCCAGTCATGCCTCTGACCCGAATGGATATGGGTATCTTGTCCATGTCCCGTTCTACGAGGAACCACAACCATACGATACCTGCGAATATTATAAATCACCTTACAGTGACTATGTC
>JAJRZL010000136.1 GCA_024275255.1 Candidatus Zixiibacteriota bacterium
AGTATCTTTGTCTCCATGTTGTGCTGGAGATAGTATCCTGCAAGTTCCAGGCGAGCGGAGATATGTTCCGGCTGGGCTTTTACCTGCTCAAGGAGTTTGTTTAGTGTTGAATTCTTACGGGAACGATGTTGTTTTGACTTCCGACTTGACTTATTCCCTTTTCTTTTCTTGCTCATTATTGTTCTCCTTGCTCAGCAACCTGAGCCATCAACCGGGCAATCTCTTCACATTTCTCATTTAGGTTATATCGTTTCCGGATAAACTCTCTGTTCGACTTTGCCAGGGCATGTTTATCCGCATTTTCATACCTACGTACCAGTTGCAGGCTTTCATCTGCATCATTGAAAATACACTCGGCGGGATATAATTCCTTTGCTCCAGACCAATTATGTACCAATGGCAGCAGCCCCGATGCCATACCTTCGGCAACCGAATAATGGAAAGATTCAAACAACGATGTGGAGATGATAAAGTCTTTGTCCGCATACCATGCCGTCATATCATCCACCCAGCCATCGAATGATACCGGGAGCAGGTTTTCTTTCAGGTAATGCTCGAAATACAATACGTATCGCGGGTCCTGAAATTCTCCGGCAATGTGAAGGGTGTAGTTTGGGTCGTATTCGTATATTTTCTTGAAACAGTATAACAAAAGAGCGGGGTTTTTCTTGTAGTTGATATATCCAACCGAGGCGATTTTCTTCCCGTATGTTTTCCCGGGCGGGATAATAAACTTATTGGTATCAACACCGTTATAAATCACACTTCGGGGAATATCACATATCACTTGCTGCTCAAACAGCAACCGCACGAACGGATTGACAAACAACAAATGATTCACCTTGTCCCAATGTACTTGTTTTGGCATATCGGTAAAAACTTCGTAGCTGTGTAAACGGCAAATCACCGGTGTCTTCCCCGGCAATCGACTTACTTCAAGGATGATATTGTCACACCATTCCACCCAGACAATATCCGCCCAGGAAACCATCTCACGAATACGTCCCGATGAAGGCTTTTCATACGTGCGGACTTCATTCTCTTTTGAAACATAGGCGATAATATCACCCAGAAAGGTCGTGTAGTTAGCCAGAAAAACTATTTTCCTGTTTTTGATTGGTGATTGCTGGTGAATATCTGAATTGCTTGTCTTTTCTTCTGCGACTGTTGTCATGGCGGAATTCCATTTCCTGTCCTGCAAGCTGTACGTTCCGTTTGCAGGATAATTTTTCTTTTATTATTGTAAGTAATTCGGTTACACGCCTACCAGTTCTCCTGTACCGACTTGTTGTTTTTCATCTTCGTGAATAGGAACACTATCCAGAAGCGGCTGTCGAATTTTATAGTTGGAATTCACAAGCACCACTTGTTTGCCAAGATTATTCTCGGTGTTGATTAGCAGCGGTCCCTGTAAATTGACCGACATATTTTCATATTTATGCGGAACGGTCACAATGACATACGTTTCAACCCGTTCGACTGAAACAATCTGCAAGTCGGCTACTTCCTTGGAATGAACTTCAACCCGATAATCCGGGAAAAAGACAACCGGGTTCACAATAATAAATGCCACGTGAGGGTCTTCAATTGATTGCAGCCACATGAACGGATGAAACTCGTCCTGTGCAACGATACAATACATACTGAGTTGCTCAAATCCGAGGATAGGTTTTCTCATCGTTATCACATTGCTTTGTGGTACTTCAATTGTTCCAAATCGTTTCGTAAACACTTTCATATAACATCACCTCGGTTGTGAGTCTATCGCAAGAAATCCAGCAAGCTTGGTTGTACAATCTTTGCGCTGGCCATCAACGATGCCTTATAGTTATTTTCCTGAGTTGCCAGTTCGGTGACAAGCTTTGTTATATCCGCATCTTCCACTTCGCTGAGCAACTTCGTAAAACTTATTTCCAAATCTTTCAGGCGGTTTACCGTACTTTCCAGACGAATACTCCGTGCACCGACAGAAGCCCTGGTATTCAACAAATGGTCGATCGAGTTTGAAAAATTCTCAAGTAACAGCCCGGTTCCTTCCTGGTCATTATCACGCAGCGCCTTCCCCAACAACAGCAAGGATCCCATAATATCACTCGAACCCCACAACCCCATATCTTTTGCCGTGGTATCAGTGCTGTTTGCCTCTTCAATTATGAGGGACGCATTGGGATTATTATTTGCTATTTGAATGCCGGTCCCGGCAGTATTTATTGATGCTGTTATATCCAGACCGGAATTGTTCAACTTATCAATCAAATCCTGTACCGTAACAAGAGTCGGATCGGATAAATCTATCGTTCGGGAAATATCTCCCTGGTGGATTACCAGTTCCCCCAAATTCATGCCCAGGCGGTTTTTCAGGTCAGATAAGTTAGTATTCAGTGTAATTCTCGGGTCCAGGTCATCCCCTGTTTTATCCGCAGTGAATGAACCAAAAATCCCGAGATCTGTGGCAGTCGTTCCGGTTGTGTCATTAACGGCAAAACTTACAATCGGATTTAAGTCGTTACCGGTCAACGTAGGGTCGATTGTTCCAATAATACCGAGGTCGGTAGCCGTTGTTGAAACAGTACTTACTTCTTCTACATGCAAGCCTAAACTTCCGCTGGCATCATCAATTTGCAAACCTGTGCCAGCCGCATTAAGGCTCATCATCACCTGTGGATATCCCGCATCAGCCATCTGCGTATTAAATGCGTTGCGAATTTCCTGAATGGTCGATGCACCGCTGAAGTCAACCTGTACTGTGATACCGGCTCCATCGGTAACCAGTATTTTCCCCGACTGCATATCGATTCCGTTCCCGCCGTTGAGCTTATCCAAGCTGGTATTGTCTGATATCAAACCGTTTTCTGTCGTATCGAGCAGGATATTGTTTCCCTCATCACCAAGGACAGCCTGCAAATTGGTTATCCCGTCAGCAGCAAGCTGGTTGTTGATAGTGTCAAGCACATCCTGAAGTGTTGTTGCCCCACTGATATCGATAGTTGAAACAATACCAAGGTTTTCATCGGTTATGGTAAATGTTCCTGTTGCCTGATCAATCCCATCCCCTGCATGTAAATCTGACAGCAACGTGTTAGCGGTAACACCAACATTCAAATCTGCATTTTCACCAAGTATCATAAGCTGCTTGAGGAAGGTATCCGAGCCAATCAGGTTTACTGTCACCCGTGAAGACGGTTCTATCTGGTATTCCATCTTGCCGGTATCGCCTTTATAGACAACCCCGTTGGCAGATGCCTCGAATGCCTTTTCATCGGTACGGTATCCCGAAAAAGTGAATTTTCCTTCCAGCTCGCTGTTGGCAAGTTGTATCAAACGCTCGAACATGGAGTCCACTTCCGTCGCAGCACCCACCCGGGCAGAATCATCGTAGGTCCCATTTGCCATTGAAATAGCAATATCCTTGGCATTGGTAATAAGATTTTTGGCATCATTAAGAATACTGTCGTAACTCATCAACCATGTCTGCGCCTGGCTGATATTTTCCTGATACTGCTCGTTTTTGTTCAACTCGGTACGATAAATAAGATCCCGTTGTATCCCGATAGGGTCATCCGACGGTTTATTTATTCGTTTACCGGTGGATAGTTGTCCCTGCAGGGTCAGAAAACGGCTAATGGAGCGTTGCATGTTAAACACCATGCGATCGCTTATCATATTGTTGGTTACACGCATAATTGCTGCCTCCGGGAATACACACCCATACTATCGAAAATCAGGACCCGGCTTTTTCCCCTTTTTCCCGGGGACCCAGGTCGAATCGTCCCGATAATCAAGTACCGATGCACTGCCCTCATCAGGTTTGCGATTGTTTTCTTTCCCTTTTAATTTGTCCTTCAGCAAGTTCACCACGCCGCGCAAATCTTTCTTGACTGATTTTGCCGCTTTCTGGTTCTCTCGCTGAATCTTGACATATATCTCTTCCCGGTGAACTATGACATTCGGTGGAGCATCAATCCCTATTCGGACTTGACGACCATGAATGCCCAGAACGGAAATTTTGATATCATCTCCAATCTGGATAGATTCACCCAACCTCCGTGTAAGTATAAGCAACTGACCCTCCGTGGTACGTAACTATTCATTTCTGCTTCTAATATTTTATCGTCCTACAATCCCCATCCTGGAGATTACGACTTCCAACGCCTGGTCCATTGTTGTTATCACCCGTGCAGCAGCATCATAGGCGTGTTGAAATTTTATCATATTCGCCATCTCTTCATCGAGCGATACTCCCTGTACCGACTCACGGGCATTTTTTACCTGCTGGACAACAAGTTCGAAATTTTCTGAAAATGATGTTGCCTGTTGCGTTTCAACCCCCAGCGATCCTACGATACTATTATAATAATCATTAATCGTTGTCGTACCGTTGAGCATGACCCGCTGGTTTCGTAACGCCTGTATGGCAAGCGCATTACTACCGTCTCCGACCGCCCCGGATGATGAGGCAGCGATTAGCTCCGGCGACTGCTCAATAGCTTCGTTAAGACGAATCATGGAAGCTGTCCGGTACCGGGGATCAAAGAAATTAATCCCGGTCGAGCCGTTAAGACCGTAGCCACTGCGATGCACAGTATTCACCTGGTCCACCACCGATGCCGCCAGGGTATCCAACTTTGTAAGGTATTGAGGGATGACCTTGTCACGAGTATCCATCAACCCTTTCAACTGTCCGTTGATATTTTTTATCCCCACCGATGTCCCCTGCCAGACAAGACGATGCAACACCTGTCCATCTTCATTGTATACTTCCGTGCCAATAGGCAAAGTATCTGAGCCGTTTACAATTTCCAGGGATCCGATAAACACCCGCACTTCCCCATTTTTCTGCTCGATAGTATTGACATCGACCAGCACCGATAATTCATCAATGAGCTGGTCCCGGATATCCCGCAAATCATTGGCTCGGGTGCCATCAAGCTCCTGCATCTTGATTTGCTGGTTCAGATTTGCGATTTCGACACTTTTGCGGTTGATGTCGTCAACCATCATCACCATATCATTGTCAACCGCGGAGCGTAAGGAATTAAGTTGGGTGGAAAGGTCGTGGAAACTGTTCAGTAAGAGCTGGGTGGCACCTATCAATGACTCCCGGGTTGTAGCTGTCGGGTTTTTTGACAGGTCATCCCATGCGTTCCAGAAATTGTTCAACCTGTCGGATATGGTATTATCGGTCGGCTCGGCAAACAACGATTCTATCTGTGAAAGAATCTTTTCCTTGTATGCCCATTGTCCAAACTCTTTCTGGCTTTCCCGATACTGTCTCCCGAGGAACAAATCACGAACATTGCGGACATCATTTACCGTTACCCCGGAACCTATCTGCCCGAACGCCGCATCTTCGGGAAAACTCGGAGATATACTCACCCGTTGTCGAGTGTATCCCGGAGTGTTGACATTGGCAATATTATGTCCAATGGTCTGCAAATAAATCTGGTTGGCAGCCATTGCCCGTTTGCCGATTTCCAGTCCCTGAAACAATCCTGGCATTATATCCTCCTGTCCAGAGCAACATGAAGCCCCTGCTGTTCGGCACCGGCTGCGGTATATCCCGGCGCGGGCTTGCCTATTCTGGACAGCATTTCCAGTGTCTTGTGGATATATTCACGCGATTTATTCAACAATAGGGCATTCTGATTTCTGATGTGAAGTATTCTGTCATTCAAATGGTGTAATGAGTGCCGCAGTGTATGAAGCTGGTCGGCACGATTGTTATCCACCATTTCAATCAAACGGGAAACAGTCAAATCACCAT
>JAJRZL010000137.1 GCA_024275255.1 Candidatus Zixiibacteriota bacterium
CAACGCTATTATTTGCTGTTTCTGATCGCTAAGCGATTATTTTCCAACACGTTCCACTTGTCATAGAATAACTTGTTTTCACCCCAAAACTGAACTCCACCAAGGCTTTTCTCGTATCTGCTTATTTCAATGACATCCGATAATAGGCAAGCCGCTATGCGACAGTAAACTACCACCGGCCACAGGGCCGGTGGCTTTTATCCTGCCGACTTAAGTCGGCTCGAACATATTGAGCTGTAGCTGGTTGCGCTGGCTCTGATATCTTACATATCTCCTGATTATATCCTCATCTACGCCTACGGTGCTTACAAAATAACCTCGTGCCCACAAGCTCTCCTTGCTACACAATGCCTTGTACTTCTTGTTCTTCTTCTTGATCCACGCCGAACTCTTACCCTTGATGATCGACATCGCATACGATACCGAATGCTTCGGCGGAATCACCAAAACCAAATGGATGTGGTCTGAACATATGTGCCCTTCCAGTATCTCAAATCCCTTCCACTTGCAAACCTGTCTGATGATACGTCTCACCTCCGTACTTACTTGACCTACCAATACCCTACCCCGATATTTCGGGGTAAACACTATGTGATACTTGCACTCGTAGAAGCTGTGGGATAACGTCCGTATATCCCTACGTTTCATCTAATGTCACCTCCTTTCCGAGGTGACATGCTATTTTATTTTATCCCACTTCTCAATGCTTCGCTTCAAACGTACACACCGGGTAAACCGGTGGTTTAGAGCACAACAATAAACACACCCCAAAGGGGTGTGCCACCCAACCATGCAATCAGGTCCACATATTGCACATGTTTTTTTCTAACGGATCAGCACCCTCTCAGGCTTGCACCGTTAACAGTTGGTTCCAATCGGTAGTGTAACATGGTGAACGCATATCACATTTCATGTGCCAGGGTTGAGTTATGCCCTGCGCTGCAAATTGCAGTGACCGGGAGCCAAAGCGGGTATTGATACGGTCCACAACCGCCATCAGTTTCCCCAGCCGGGAGCGATTCGTTGTATCGAACATATCCATCTGGGTTTGGTTCTCAGGGAGCAACTCCGTGAAAATCACCCCTGCTTTTTTATACTTGTACCCTGTTTTGAATATTTTTTCCACTGCCTGCAACGCCTGGTGAATCAGCTCGCCGGTATTGCTGGTAGCGACCGGCAATGTAACTGTCATATGCGGGTGATATTGCAGTTCCTTTTCGTTGAAACGGTTAGTCATCATAAACACCAGCAACTCTTTTACAACCGCTCGTTCTTCACGCAATTCCTCCGCCGCCCGCGAAACATACGCCGCCACCGCTTCCTGCATCTCCGTAAGAGTGGTTACCGGACGACCGAAAGAGCGGGAACAGGTGATACTTTTTTTCGGGGCACGTGCAACTTGCATCGGGAAGCACGAAATTCCCCGCAGTTCCTGCACTATCCGCACCCCGTTGACACCCATCTGTTTCCTTATCCATCGCTCATTCGCCCGGCTCAATTGAAGTGCGGTCTGTATCCCCAGCCCCATCATGCGGGGAGCCAGCCGTCGTCCAATCCCCCACACCTCGGCAACCGGAGTCATTGCAAGTGCCCGTTCACGGTACCGCGGGTGAAGCAATGTCACCACCCCTCCGGCTTTTGAAGAATGCTTGGCAATATAGGCTCCTACCTTTGCCAGTGTTTTCGTATTTGCAATCCCAATAGATACCGGGATACCGGTCCACTGTTTGACCGTTGCCCGTATCTTTTTTCCGTAGTCCGTTATTGTGTTGGTGGCAAATCCGGCAAGGTTCAAAAACGCCTCATCAATGGAGTACACTTCCACCTCCGGAGAAAAATACGCCAAAACAGACATGACCCGACGGGACATATCACCGTAAAGAGTATAATTCGACGAGAATACCTGCACTCCCCTATGCTCAATAAGAGAACGATATTGGAAATACGGTGAACCCATTTTTACTCCGAGAGCCTTCACTTCATTGGAACGAGCAACAATACAACCATCGTTGTTGGACAACACAACCACCGGCTCATCCCTGAGTTTGGGTGCAAATACCCGCTCACACGACACGTAAAAGTTATTGCAGTCCACAAGGGCAAAAAGCGGTACCGAGACCATCACAACTCCTCATAAAAGGGGGTGAATAACATGAGTGACAACACCCCATATTTCAAATGCAGTTGATTCGGTAACTTCTATTGCCCTTTCGTTTCCGATCACTGGTATTAAGCGGGGACTACTTTTTCTTATTCGTAAACGCCGGACCACAAACTCGCCATCGACAACAGCCACCACCACGCAGTTATCTACCGGAGACAACGCACGGTCAACAACAAGAATATCCTCTGATTGAATCCCAACTCCGGTCATGGAATCCCCTCTTACCCGTACAAAAAATGTCGCTGCCGGATGGCGGATAACATACGCATTCAGGTCCAGTGTCTTTTTCATATAGTTTTGTGCCGGTGACGGAAACCCGACACATGCCGCTACTTCT
Organism: Candidatus Zixiibacteriota bacterium; assembly: GCA_024275255.1. Taxonomy (GTDB): domain Bacteria; phylum Zixibacteria; class MSB-5A5; order GN15; family FEB-12; genus JAJRZL01. Next base: position 2,502 of record JAJRZL010000137.1, read on the forward strand.
TTGCTGGTCTTCATCGGTATCTCATCGGTGCCGGTTTTCCCCGACATATCTGCGGGGTGATATATATCCACTATGCGTTCTGTCATGTGTGTAGTTTGCATGTTTACCCTTACAATGTAAATCACATCTGTATCACAATGCCCCAAGTGAAGCAGGCAAGGACCTTCATGATCCTGAGACGAGATATCATCACGTATGTGGCAGGACCGCAAGGGTCATGCCCTACTCACTTCGACTGTTAAAAGACCATAGGTCAGTGCTCCAAATGAGCGAAGCGAACAAGAAACCCGACATATCCCGGTCAAATGATAAAACAAAATGAAAAGATTGTCGGGTTTTTCATCCGCTTACAGCGGATTCAGAACCCGATCTACCCGACTGTTCCGGTTATTCTCAGCACTGTGTAAGATGAACAGTAAACACACTCCAAAGGGGTGTGTTGAAAAAGTTATTTTATAGGTGTCATGCTTTCCGCCTGGGCGGACTCAGCATGACGTATTGAATGA
>JAJRZL010000138.1 GCA_024275255.1 Candidatus Zixiibacteriota bacterium
ATCAAGGTATTGGTCTGGCAATTTTACCAAACAACCGACAGCCTGTGGCGAGATACTATTGGTGATGGTCTCAACTGGTTTGATATTGTCAAGTTGGCATCAATAATCGAAGCTGAAACGCAGGTGGATTCCGAACGGGTCCTGGTGTCCTCAGTATATCACAACAGGTTGCGCAAACGGATGAAACTCGATGCCGACCCGACGGTAATCTACGGGCTGGGCGGGCTTGACCGTCCCTTATATAAGAAAGACCTCCGTATTGATACTCCCTATAACACGTATATGCACAAGGGATTACCCCCGACACCAATCAACTCACCGGGTATCAAGGCGTTATGGGCAGCATTGCACCCGGCAACGACAGATTATTACTACTTTGTAGCAGACAACAATGGGGGACATATTTTTTCCCGGACGAATGCCGAGCATAACAGAGCGAAAAGGAAAGTACGTTCTAAAGGGTAAGCATTATATTTTCTGAATCAAGGTTCTTACTTCAGAGGCGAACTTATCGGTTGCTTCTCTGACATCCCCCTCTTCAAACATGGAAAATGCAGTTGGCTGCGTGGAACTATAAGCAAGCAGTCCCACTACTTCACCATCGCTTTTCAACGGCTGGACAACAAACGAACGAGAGTCGTCATCAAGCAGCAGTTTGCGTTCGAAGAAATTACCGCTGAATGATTGACAAAATCCCTCGGTATATACCTGACCATCCTCGGCAACTTTTTCAAAAAGCGAAGAATCAGGAGGAAGGCTGACAATTAACCCGTCACGAATACTGCCGTTGTTCCAGGTTGATATTGCTGCCAGTCGCTGGGTGTCGCGACGACGGATAACCAAAACCCCTTTGTTGATTTCATACTGTTTTTTTAACTCGTCGGTCAGCTCGGAGAACACCCGTACAAGCTCCGAATTTGGAGACTCATCGGTGAAATTCCCATGGATAGCGTCACTGAGCTGCTGCCAGAGTTTTTTCTTTTTTCTTTTTTTCTTGAAAAGGCGCATAGCGTACCTCTTTTGCCGTTATGTTGGGATTGGTGTGCGTTTGAGGTTATATTTTTTTATTTTTCGCCAGAGGGTGGTTCTCCCAATACCAAGTTCCTGGGCTGTCTGGGTAAAGTTCCAATTGTTGTCGTTGAGTGCTTTTTCAATCAGTTCTCGTTGGTTTTCCTCAAGGCGCACGGTATTTGTTTTCAGAGTTATCTTTTTTATCCTTTTTCCGTGTTGCATGAAATCACTGTTCACCTGAACAATGGTATCAATAGTGATTTGTCTGTCTGACTGCAACAGCGCTGCCTGACGGAGGGTATCCTCCAGTTCACGGATATTGCCATGCCAGTGGTATTGTTGAAGTATCTCAATAACGGGTTTCTGAATTGTCAATGTTTCCCAATGATGTTCGTTGGCAATTTTCCGTAGGAAATAGACCACCAGCAGTTCAAAATCTTCGAGACGTTCCCGGAGCGGGGGTAAATCAATGGTGATAACCCCCAGCCTGTCCAGCAGGTCATGATGAAACGCTTTTGTCTGAACCATCTGCGAAAGGGTGCTGTCGGCAGTGGTGATAAGGCGTATATCGGTTATGTCCGGGGAACCGGTTCGCAGAAAATGAAGCAGTTTCTCCTGTGATGATAATGATAGAGACTGGATATTCTCTAAAATCAAGGTTCCCCCAACAGCGGCTTTGACAGCGGGAATGTTGTGCCTGTCTCTTTGGAGAATGTCATTATTCTTGCTTCCCCACATACACTGACTGAAGGACTCATCCTGAAAGATAGAGCAATCAACAGTCACGATGTTACCGTGCCGTCGATTCGAGTGATGGTGAAGTACCTGTGCCAGAAAACTTTTTCCTGTTCCGGTAGCACCGGTAATAAGTACCGCAATATCAGTGGGGGCGATATTTCGGATGGTTTTTTTTACTTCCTGCATAACGGGAGATATCCCGATGATGCTGTCATAGCTGTAATTCATTGCAATTTGCTGTTGAAGGTATGTACACTCGGTGTGCAGCGAATAATGTTCCAGTGCCCGTTGCACTTTCCCCAGCATCTGGTTTACCGATACCGGTTCTACCAGCACATCAAATGCTCCGGCTTGATACATGTTACTGATTTCTTTATCATCAGCATCGGAAATCACAACCATAATTTCTGTTTGAGGTGAAAGTTGTCGAATCTGTGTTATCAGCTCCGTACGGGAAATAGTATCATCTGTTTGGTACAGAATGAACAGGTGAATATCCGATTCACGCAGAAGGGCAAAAGCGTGTTCGAGAGAATTTGTTTCATTAATATGGTATGGTATTTGTTCAAGATGGGAGGAGAGAGCACGTTTTTCGGTCTGGTTGATGTCGAATAACAGAATAGTTGCGTTGTCAGTGCCGGTTGTCTTACAGGTCATACCGTAACACCCTCCATAACCGGGATATGCAGCATGGTAACTATGATACGACCGCCTGGTAAAATATCTCTCCGTATCTTGACTCCCAAGATAGCTGCCAGACTATCGGCTTGGTGGAGTAACTTCGTGTCAAACCGTTTTGCCCGGAATGATGACATGAGATTGGTTGTCAGAGCCACCACCAGCCCCACATCCAACCCATCATTACTGATGCGCACCAATGTCTTGCTTTTACCGCGGGCTGCCTTGATGTGAGTTTTCAGAATTGTTTCAAATAGTTGCAGGTACTCATCGGATGATGCCCTGGTGTATGGCTGAGCGGTGTCGGTTTCTATTTCAACGGTATGGATGGTTTCGATATCGGATGTTACTTCTGTTACGGCTCGTTCCATCTCAAACCGGATATCAACATGGTGTTCCGCTTGCCTGTCAGGATAACTGGTAATTTTATGCAGACGGTATTCGAATAAATCTTTTTCGATTGTGTCGTTCGTATTGCGTATTGCCCTGGCAATCTCGTTTATTTCCTCAAAAGATATTTCTTCGTTATCTATATTGTTGCTATGTTGAGAGGCTTCAATAATAGCTGACAGTTTCTTGCGAGTGCCAAGCATATTGGGTCCGGTTATTTGTGATTTGCTGTCTGATGTCTTATTTATTGATGTCAAGGTTATCACGGCAAGATTCAGATCACCGGAGGCAAGGTTTTCCATCCGTAGTTTGTAATCTTTCACTAATGGTTGCAGCAATCTGTTGATTTTGCTGTATTCCATCCCGAGCAGCTCATCGGCTGAGTAACGGATGAGCTGTGCCGCAGTTGCACTGATATGAAGTAAGCGTCCCGATGCTCGATTGACAATAATAACCGGTTCACCGTCCTGCAGCTTTGTTTGCAGCATCTGTTTCATCTGCAATACGAACCGTCCTGCCTGACGAAACAATGTTACAATATGGGAAAATAACGCTTTATGTTTTTCATAGACCGTTAGTTCCTCAGGACCAAAGATGCCAAGGATTACGGAATTATCTCTTCCCGGATAGATGTGGGCGGTCTGCATACGATAAGTAAGGCGGTCGGTAGTACTGCCTTCGTACCGGTGAGAGAAAATTGCGCTGGTGCCGCGCCATACCCCCGGCTCGATATGCTCCACGGGGAACAATTCGATATCTTTCGGGTGGATGTAGTTCCTGTCCCGAATAAGGAAGGTGAGGGTGTGATGGGCTCCGGATAGCCTGTCAAGGAATTCCTGCTCATCATCAGTAAGCCAGTCCCGCAGTTCCAGTCCCATCAACAGCGATTCGGCGCCGGCAATAATCGTGTCATCTGACAGGACTGTCCCTGCCGGTAATGTGGCTTGTGGCATTGTTACGGTTTGTCGTTTCGTAACAGCCTGACGGTGTTCTTCATGTGTAGAAAGAACGAAAATGTTATTTGATCCCATGATTATAACCTTGTTTCATATTGAGACATCTACTATGAATATCGACTCTTTTAACAGACCACTTTAGCCTCCTCTTTGTGACTATTCTGCCTGGAAATCAGAAAAAGCGCTACTTCTTTTTTCAGCATAACGGGAACTCCAATCATGTTTACCTGTTTATACACGTATGAAACGAGAGTAGATTAATAAGGTCTATGATAACTGCAAACGATACGGAGGATTATTATGCCCCATACACTACCCGAACTGGGCTACGCATACGATGCCCTGGAGCCCTTTATTGACGCAAAAACAATGGAAATCCACCACACGAAGCATCATCAGGCATATATCAATAACCTGAATGCAGCCCTTGAAAATCATACGGATTTACAGGCAAAAACCGCCGAAGAATTAATCAGCAATCTTGAGACTATCCCGGAATCCATTCGGACGGTGGTCCGCAATCATGGCGGGGGACATGCCAACCATTCGTTTTTCTGGTCAATTTTGAAAAAAGATGTGAAATTTTCCGGGGATATAGCTGATGGTATTGCTTCCTCATTTGGCGGCTTTGAGCAATTCAAGGATACGTTTTCAACAACAGCGGCAAAACTGTTCGGTTCCGGCTGGGCATGGCTGGTTGTGGATAACGGCAAGCTGGAAGTAATGGCAACTCCTAACCAGGATTCTCCTGTATCAGTTGGTAAAACGCCGGTGATAGGGCTGGATGTCTGGGAACATGCCTACTACCTGAAGTACCAAAACCGTCGCCCGGAATATATTGAGGCGTTCTTTCATATTATTAATTGGGAAAAAGTAAGCGAATTATATATAGCAGCAAAATAAAGTCTCTGCATTGTGTAACAGGTTTGTTGAAACAGACCGGTGTTTTCTTTTAGTCACCCTTCGACTCCGCTCAGGGTGACTTGAAACTCATTATCATTCAATATGGCATGGTGAAATATGTTGTCATTCACCGTGTCATGGTGAAACATATTGTTATTCAACATGTCATGGTGAGCGGAGTCGAACCATAACAGGTGGCTCACCGCTTGCGGTGAGGGACTGTTCCTTTTATTCCCTGCACTGTGTAAGAAGAACAGTAAACGCACCAGGGATAATACAAATCACCAGCATAATACATGCTGTTGTTGAGTTTCTGTAAACATATAATAAAATTACGTGGGGGAGTAGTATCTGACTGTATAGATATGAAATGACCCGCCTTAGTGTATAAGACGGGTCATATAGTCCAAAAAATGTTGTATTCAGCTTCCTATGTCAGCCTACCGACGACGGTTGTTCCGACGGGTGGACATACGACGCGAAGTGGCCCGACGCGGAGTACGGCGTGTCGAGGTGGCACGGTACTTCCGAGTAGTAGGTTTGCGACGGGTGACTTTGGCTCTGCGGCGCGGCGCACCACTGGTGCGATTCGGAGCAAAACGACGGAACGCATTGCTGGTTCCTCTGTTGCCCCGCCACACTGAAGGGCTTGCTTTCTTAATGTTCAGATCAACCGCTTTGTACCGAACTGAATAGACTGAACGTCCAAGCTGACGAGCAATCCAGGCAGTTTCATACGTACGATAGAACTTACGCATGAAAGCAATCTCTTCCTTGGTCCATGGCTTCGCATTCCGGGTCGCGAAGCGACGGCGTGGTACAGCACGACGGGCAGGTTTGGTTTTACGCATAGCCATAGCATCACTCCTTGTTAAGTAAGGTTAGTCATGGCGAACATTGACCATGGCCAGGTCATTGCCCGCCGTTAAAAACTTTGTTTTTAAATCGTCAACTTTTGCAAATTACTTAATCACAACTGGTTAAGTTTTTTATTCCTTTGAGTGTTAATTTTAAGCCAGATTTTGTCAGTTTTTGGTGGTTTTTAGCTGTAAGTTCCGATGCTAAGCGATTATCTCAACCTGTATATACACTTTCGTTTCTCATTGTCGGTAAACCATACTGTTGACCCATATGGTGTAATGCAATGTACTGCAATATGTTATATGGGGTTTGGCAGGGCTGTCACCGGTTGCCTAACATGGAGTTATATTTTCCCGGTTGGATTATGATCGGGCTATGTCTTTGGTGTTTGTACTTGCTTATGGCTTTGTCGTAGTGGTGAAGATGTGTAATTTCTGCACATCCGGACTGTTGCTACAAGGTTTTTGTTCAAGGGAAACGTATATGTATTTCTCTGTTGCATTCAAAATTGTAATGCTATAGAATACCTGTGCACACAGCCGATAAAACTATTATGAAAAGAGAACACTTTTTACTGTCCATATTCTTTCTAATCGCAGGAGCGTTTTTCTACCTGTTTTACCGTCTCGTGATTCCATTTTTTGCTCCGATATGCTGGGCGGCGGTGCTGGTTATTATCTTTCATCCCTTGTATAAACGAGTCGCCGGGAAAGTTCGTTCACCGGGGTTGGCATCGTTGCTGCTCTGCTTGTTTATTATCATTTTGATTATCGGTCCTATTGCCTATTTGTTCTCAGCATTGGTGCAGGAGGCTGCCGATGCGGTAGCAAAAGTGAATGCGATGTATCGGGCAGGTGAGTTTGATAATATCTTGTCGTTCAATGTACCGTTTCTGGATGCGGTGCGGGACAAGTTGTCACAGTATTATGACTTGTCAAAAGTAAACCTGAATCAGCTTATCAAGGATTCTATTGATAAAGTAGGCGGAGTTATTATCGGTCAGACAACATGGTTGATTGCCAACGGCACCAAAACACTTTTCTATTTTGCCATCATGTTGTTCACGATGTACTACTTTTTTAAGGATGGTGAGCTGATCATTCGAAGGCTGAAACGGTTGATGCCGCTGTCTCAGGATAGAATTGACAAGACCTTCAAACAACTGCATGATGTCATCCAGGCAACCATGTATGGCGGGGTGGTGGTGGCATTAATCCAGGGTCTCCTTGGTGGAATCTTGTTTGCTGTTTTCGGTATCCCCTCAGCGGTATTCTGGGGGGCGATTATGGCATTGTTGTCGATTATTCCGTTTCTCGGAGCATTTATCATTTATATTCCGGCAGGGATAATTCTGATTATCGGGGGAGCGTATATCAAGGGGCTGGTTGTTATCATTATTGGAACAGTGATTATTTCGCAGATAGATAATGTGCTCCGCCCGTATTTTATTTCCGGTCGTACCTGCTTGCATCCGTTGATGTTGTTCTTTGCCATCATGGGGGGGATATCGGTTTTCGGTTTACTGGGGGTGGTGTTGGGTCCTCTGGTGGCGGCGGTATTTATTACGGTTCTCGATGTGCTCGATTATCGCTTGCACGTGGTGGACAATGAAGAAGACATGGCTGAGATGGAACAGGAAACAAAGACGCAGGGGGAGTGAAAGGGTTATTTGAAGTATTTTCTTAACTGGGGGTATTTGGTGAGCAAATCATTCACATAACTACTATCAAGTCCTTTTGATAGTGCGTGTTTATATTCTTTTGCAGCTTTTGAGAAATCCTTTTGAATAAAGTAATAATCACCAAGTTCTTTGAAAACTATGCCAGGAGGATTATCAATAAAAACTGCTTGCTTAAGACATTGATATTGTTTAGCAAATTGCTTTCTTAGTTTATATAACCATGCAAGATTCATCAGGAGATTGATGTTTCCCTTGTCTATCGAGAGACCTTTTTTAAGTTTTGACTCTGCTTTATTGTATTTACCCAGGTTCATATAAGCTACAGCCATGTTATTATATACTGAGATTTCGTAAGGATTCAGTCCAGACGCAATTGCTAACACTGTAACTGCACTGTCATACATTCGTTTTGAAACCAGACATTCTCCTAAATTGACCCATGCATCCGGGTATGTAGGATTGATAGTGATAACCTGTTCAAATAGTGGAATTGCTTTTTCAATATATCCTGTATTCTTTATAGTATAAGCGGTATTAAAAAGCTTTCTTTCAGGGTAATTATCGTTCCATTGTTGTCTCAGTCGAATAACAGTTGAATCATCCCCTATCTTTTTGTAGAAATTAATTAGCAATAAAAAATGCATTTCGGTTTTTACTTTTATCCAATTCCATATAATTTTTGAAATGTGCTAATGAAATAGCAGATAGGTTTGTACTTGCAACCCTAACAGTCAATGATAAAAGACTGAGAATAATGGCTAATATAACTCCTAGTGTTTTTACGTTTCGTATTGGTTTTTGATTCAAAATGATATAATATCCC
>JAJRZL010000001.1 GCA_024275255.1 Candidatus Zixiibacteriota bacterium
AAAAAGGAAAAGAGCGTATTCGCGAATTTGTCATGCTTCGCCTCGATAAAGAAGACGGTGGCGATCAATTCTACTATACGTATTTCACCAAGCCATCGGATGTGTCCAGCCTGACCTTCATGGTACATAAACACGCCGACGCCAACGACAGCCGCTGGATTTATGTTCCCTCGGTCGATCTGGTAAAACAAATTTCCGCCGATGACAAAAACTCCAGCTTTGTCGGGTCGGATTTCACCTATGAAGATGTGTCGGGACGTCACTGGACCGAAGACAACCACACGCTGCTCGGGGATTCCACCATAAACGGAAAAGCTGTGTGGGTTATTGAATCTATCCCCAAAAAACCATACAAGGGATTTGCAAAAAAGATTTCCTATATCGACAAAGCGACCTATCTCCCCTTAAAGGAAGAGTATTACAATAAAAGAGGGAAACTTGCCCGGGTAATGAAGGCAGAAAAGATTGATACTATCGATGGTATCATTACTATCGTGGAACGCTCGATGAGGGATGTAAAAAAGAAACGTACCACCTACGTTACGTTTACTGAGATCAAGTACAACACCGGCTTGAAAGAAAACCTGTTTACGGAACGATACCTTGTTAATCCCCCAATGGAGTACATAAAGTAAAAGGATGCCAACGATGAAAAGGACTATACTCATTTTACTTTTGTTGTTGCTGTCAGCCGTTTCCACCCATGCGGAAGTACGGATTGACGGGTTTCTCCAGGGATTGTTCGGCGGGCGTCTGGATAATGACAACCCGACAACAACGGAATACACCGCCTCTGAATCCCGGTTGCAACTTCGCGCTCAGCACTGGGGTGACAACGGACAGTTCTTCGGCCGCCTGGATTTTATTTATGATGCCGCCGAAACTACTCCCCGGTACGACTGGGAACTGCGCGAAGGGTATTTCAAGTTTCGGATGGGGAGTAAGTTCAATTTCAAGGTCGGACGTCAGATTCTCACCTGGGGAACCGGTGATCTTATTTTTATCAACGATGTATTCGCCAAAGATTACAGCTCCTTCTTTGTGGGACGGGATGACCAGTACCTCAAAGCACCACAAAACGCCCTGCGGGCAGAATATTACAGCCCTGTTGGTGATCTGGCGCTGGTCTGGTCACCCCGTTTTGAACCGAACCGCCTTCCCCACGGCAGCCGTCTGAGCTTCTATAACCCCATGATGGGAGCAATCATCGGTGGTGACAGTCTCCCCCCGGTCCCGGAACCGGAGCCGAAATTCAAGAACGGTGAAATTGCCGCTCGTTTAACACGCACCATAAGTAATTTCCGAACCGCTTTGTATTTCTACAAGGGGTTCTACAAAAACCCGGTCGGTTTTATCCCCGGTGGAACTCCGGGAACCGGTACTCCGTATTATCCAAAACTGAATGTCTACGGAGCCTCGGTACGTGGTCAGGTGGTTGGCGGTATTCTCTGGATTGAGGGCGGGTATTTCGATTCGCGCGACGACACTGATGGTGACAACCCGTATGTCCCCAACTCTACTGTCCAGGGATTGATGGGGTTTGAACGGCAAATCGCAACCAATCTTACCGCCAATCTCCAGTGGCAGGCAATTTATATGCTTGACCACGATACGTATGAGATGCAGCAGACAGCCGGCGGGGGATATGTTAAAGACGAAGTATATCATCTGCTGACTACCCGCTGGACCAAGCTGTTGAACTCGGAACTGATTAAGCTGTCATTCTTTGCCTTTTATTCTCCCAGTGATGAAGATACCTACATTCGCCTTTCTGCTTCATACAAGTATACCGATGAAGTGGAATTGATGGTCGGGGGAAATATTTTCGATGGAAATTCCATTGCTACTGATTTTGGTCAGTTCCAGTTAAATGACAATGTGTACGTGAAACTGACATACGGATTTTAGTATAGCGAGGGAAGAGAAAGAAGTTGCCGGGACGGGAAATATTTATCCCGTTTCGGCAACAAAACATGATTACATGGTGTTATTAAAGAAAGAGGAAGTATGACACTTGAACATTCAATAAGACTATTTGCCGGGATAATGATACTGCTATCACTGGTATTGTATTATTACGTATCGCCAAAATGGTTACTGCTGACAGCTTTTGTTGGGCTAAACCTGATACAGTCATCATTTACACACTTTTGCCCGGCGGAAATGGCATTTAAGAAGTTGTTTTTCAGCTCTGAGAAAAAGCAATAACGGAAATACCACTTGGTAGCTTTGCCAGGCGTAATGTTATAAGACATCATTACCCTTTCTCTATTGCGTTCAGGTTTTCCGGCAAAGCTACCAAGTTGTGCTTTCCATTGTTGCCTGTATAATGAAGCGGTGAACAATATATGCTCACCGCTTTTCTCATGGAGGCACTCTCACCTGTCCCTCATTCGTGTAATGCCAACTGTTCCTTGAATTGCATTGCTTCTGAAATCATGCTCATCAATTCGATGACATCCTTTGAATCAGATTCCATGTTAATCTCTTTGACTAATGTCATGACATCTTCAAGTTTTGAGCCACGCGCCCAGAAGGACTTACGGAGGATTTCCGCAAATTCTGCCGATGCCGCGGCGAGTTTGAACTGTGGTGAGCATTCGTCAAATTCATTAGCAAAGACAGCGGCATGGATATTCTTGTTAATCTCGATTACCTCGTTCGTTTCCGGATCCTTGTACCGAATAAACACAACACCGACACGACCGCGAGGGCGGTTCCGATAGAACTTGACTTCATACAACGCTGTCACTTCATGCCCGGCACCAATTTCACCGCCATCTTCTTTGTCATCACGAAACCTGTTGTCGGTAACATCACGATTCTCATATCCAAGCAAACGATAACTGCGAACAACATCGGGGTTAAAGTCAACCTGGATTTTTACATCACGAGCAATAACCTGGAGTGTTCCGGTCAGGTTCTCGACAAAGATTCGTTTTGTTTCGGCAAGATTATCAACATAGGCATACTGACCGTTGCCTTTATTTCCAAGTTTTTCCATAAGAATATCGTTGTAGTTGCCCATACCAAATCCAACGGTTGTCAGGGTAATACCTTTTTCCGCATACCGTTTAATCATTTTCAGGATCTCATCGGGACCGGTTCGTCCGACATTTGCCACCCCATCACTGCAAAGGATAATGCGGTTGATTTTTCCACGTTCAAAATACCGGTCAGCCATCTCGTATCCAAGACGGATACCTTCCTCGGCATTGGTTGCGCCGCCCGGTCGTAGTTGCTCAATAGCGCGAATGATATCCTCTTTATGCCTGATACCGGTCGGCTGTAAAATAACACGACCCGTAGAACCATAGACAACAATACCAACCCGGTCACGATATGTCAGTTCATCGAGCAACAACCGCAGTGATTTACGAACCAGCCCAAGCCGATTTTCACGCCCCATCGAACCGGAGATATCAACGACAAAAACGAGGTTTGCCGGTTTGCGGTTTTCCGGGCGAACTTCCCTGCCCTTGATACCGATTCGCAACAAGTCACAGTTTTTACCGAACCTTGATTCTGCCCCCTCAAGAAAGACTCGGAATGTTTCCTCCCAAGGGGCGGGGTAGTTGTAATCAAAGTGATTCACAAATTCCTCAACACGAACAGCTTCATCGGGCGGGAGACTGCCCCGATTAAGGTATGAGCGAGTCATTACAAAAGAAGCATCGTCAACATCAATGGCAAAGGTCGAGAGATGGTCATCCTCAGTATCGACAAACGGATTAACTCCGTAATTTTTGAAAAACATGGCATCATACGCTTCACCGTTGACAATAGCGTTTCCACCATGCGCCGGAGGGTAGTAACTTGAAGTCTCATCAGGAGAAATACGAGGTACTGGTATTGCATGGTTCTTTCTTTTTCTATTTGTTATGTACGTGACTTCACCTGCTCTATTGCCACCGATAAATACCTTCTTGTCTTCTGTTTTTCTCACCCTGGTTGATTGATTCATGAGATTTTTAACAGAAGTTACCGGAAGAGATGTGATTTCCTCTTTTGTTATTGTCTTGCTATTGGATACCCGGTGAATATCAAGCTTGTCCTGTTTACCCTTCACGGTACAGGTTTCATTTTGCTTATCAGTTTTTCTTGGTAAGGCAAATGATTGCAAAGTAGTAATATCAGCAATCACTTTTACATTTGTTACTTCAAGGGTACAATACTCCCGATGTGTTATCTTCATGGTATATACACCCGGCTCCAAATTGGGAATAGTATATTTCCCATCCAGGTCAGTTACTGCTCCCTTACTGGTACCCACAACAGCAACCGACGCTCCCGCAACAGGGTTACCGGTGTCTTTATCGGTTATTGTTCCCTCGATTTTCCCGGTAGCAGAAGCCCAAATAAGGGCATTGGCGATGATGAGGATGGGGGTGAGGAATACCAGCAGTATGACTGTTTTTCTGGTATGCATGTGCCACCTCCTGGTTAAAAGTTTTTTGTAACAGCTTCGAGGGGAATACAATTAAGAGACGGTTTTCTTCCTGAAAATGTTTACTGAAGCCTGAAAAACAGGTAAAAATATATATAAATGTGGATATATGGAACTTCAACAAGAGAGGAACAAAATCAGCTTACATGAATAACCGGTATATCATTCCTACCCGATTATTCGCAGTTTACCATACTTTGCCATGATACGTTTCAGCCCAACCCCGGCAAATTGTATTTCCAGCACCAACGCTTCACCGCTACCCTCGGTTTTGAATACTTTCCCCCGTCCAAAAGTCGGATGATGCACAATACGCCCGACACGAATGGCATCCTCTCCTTCATATTCATACTGCATCCCTGATGCATGGGGCTGTTTATACCCGCCGGACAAAAAAGACTTTCGCCCGGAGCCGGCAGTCGTTGACATATAACTTCGATTCCTATTGTCAATAACCTCTACCAGTTCAGGGTCAATTTCTTTTATGAAACGTGAAGGGGTCGTTACTACCGTATTGAAACGATGACGAGTTGTTGAAGATGAGAGGTATAGTTTTTTCCGGGCGCGGGTAGCGCCAACATAGAACAACCGTCGCTCCTCTTCCAGTGCGAACGGATCATTTACTGTCTGTCCGAGTGGAAATAGTCCTTCTTCAAGCCCGACCAAAAAGACAACATCATACTCCAACCCTTTTGCTGCATGGAGGGTCATCAGGGTGAGCTTGTCATCATCTTCGGCATACTCATCGAGATTGGTATATAACGAAATCTCGGCAAGATAATCAGCAAGAACAGCATGAGGGTTCCCCTTCACATAGTCTGCCGTACCTTCGATAAATGCCTCGATATTTTCCACACGCGTTTGCCCGAGTATCTTGTCTTCAGCAAGCAACTCCTCAACCAGCTTCAACTCTTTCACCAAGTCCATTACAAGCAAATCGACAGATTTCGTTTCATGCTGCCTGCGATATGCTTCGATAAACTCCACAAACGAAGAAATGCGTTCCTGTTTCTTCGATAATTCCGGGTACTCTCCAACCTCCTGCATGATTTCATACAGTGAGCAATGGTTCTGCGTGGCGAGGGCTTGTATTGCAGCAACGGTGGCATTACCGATACCGCGTTTCGGGTAATTGATAGCGCGCAACAGGGAAACATCGTCTTTCATATTGACAATAAGCTTCAGGTATGCCATGAGGTCTTTGATTTCTTTGCGCTGGTAAAACGATATTCCCCCGACAATCTGGTAGGGGATGCTCTGACGACGGAGCCGTTCCTCCAAAGGTCGCGACTGGGCATTGGTTCGATAGAGGACTGCCATTTCCTTCAGGGGATACTGCATTCGCTCCTGCAACACTTGCTCTACAATACTGGCAGATTCTTCATCGGCGGAGTTTACCAAAAACAGGCTGATTTTATCTCCGCCGGTTTGGTTGGTTCGTAGCGTTTTTTCTTTCCGCGCGGTATTGTTCTTAATAACCCCCGATGCCGCTTTCAAGATGACATCAGTGGAACGGTAGTTCATTTCCAGCTTGATAACCTCGGCGCCGGGGAAATCTGTTTCAAAATCAAGAATGTTTCGGATATCCGCACCGCGCCAACCATAAATTGACTGGTCCTCATCACCAACAACGCAGATATTTCGATGCTCTCCAACAATGCTTTTTAATAACAAGTACTGGACATGGTTCGTGTCCTGGTATTCATCAACCATGATATATCTAAAACGTTGCTGATACTGTTTCCCAATCTCAGGATTATTTTTCAACAGCCAGACGGTATTAAACAGTAAGTCATCGAAATCCATCGCATTGCATTCACGAAGCCGCTGCTGGTAATACAGATAGAGCTTAGCGGTGGTTTCTTCAAAATACCCGTTCGCTTCACTGGAATATTGTTCGGGACCGATAAATTGGTTTTTGGCATTGGAAATCTTCCGCAACTGGGCTTTCGCCGGAAATTGTTCAGTGGAAAGACCCAGCTCCTTGATACAGTTTTTAATCAATGTTTCCGAATCTGCAGCATCAAAAATTGTAAATGACGAATCATACCCCAACGCCGCTGCTTCACGCCGCAACAGCCGGGCACAGAAGGAATGAAAGGTGGAAATTTGTAATTCCGGGATACTGCTCCCCAGTAACCGGGCGACTCGCTCTTTCATTTCCTGGGCTGCTTTATTGGTAAAGGTCACTGCCAGCAATTCATACGGGCGGGCAAGCCGGCTGGTCAGGATATACGCCAACCGTCGGGTCAGCACACGTGTTTTCCCGGAACCAGCCCCGGCAATAACCAGCAACGGACCCTCTGTAGTCGTCACTGCCTGGCGCTGAGCATCATTGAGTTCTTGCAGTAATCGATTCATTGTACTGTACCGAATATAGGGGAACACAAGAGGAATGCAATTGCATTTCTATTTTTTTCCTTGTACAATATTTCTATCTTCTCCATATTACCCTTGAGATGGAAATGTACTTGTAACACGAAAGGTAACCTATGAAAGCAGGAATAAAAATTCTAATACTTTTTGCCCTGACACTTGGTCTCGCATTCACGGTTTGGGCAGGGGATGACGAAGAGGGCATTCCCCAGATTGATCCTTCCATGATGGCAGCCATGATGCAGCAGGTCAAACAGGTAAAAGCTATCGACTGGAACCAGTTGGCAGGGTGCCTGCCGGAAGAACTGGCTGGTTACAAAACCGGCAAACTCGACGGCGGCACAATGAACATGGATAGTCCGACCAACCCGGGACAAACATTCAGTCACTCGACGGTCGAGCGTCCTTTCACAAAGGAATCCAAAGACGGGGAAACAAAAGAAATAAAAGTCACTATAATGGATTCCGGCTTAAACCAGATGATTATGGCTCCATTTCTGATGCACATGGAATACGACTCACCGGATGGCTCTATGAAATGGACGAAGGTCAAAGACAAAAAAGCGGCGCTGATGATTGATAAAGATGAGGGCAAAATCGAAGGGGTACACCTCTTCACTATTGTTGCGGACCGTTTGATTGTTATGGTGGAAGGCGACGAGAAAGCCAGTGTCGATGAAATCACAGAAATTGCCAACAGCATTGATTACGATTGTCTTGACAACCTGCTTAAAACTGCCGACGACACAAAAGAAAAAGAATAAAAAAACTACGCCAAGCTGAAAAAGCAACGACTTTTGACAAGATAAGAGGCGAACCGGATACCGGTTCGCCTTTTCATATTTCTCAGGTATAAAAAAAACAGGTCCCGCACGAGACCTGTTTATCTGTTACGAAAAAATCTTTTATTCGTACACCGAGACTCGTTTACGGTCACGCCCTACCCGCTCAAATTTTACCACACCGGTAATCTTGGCAAACAGGGTGCAATCTTTACCAACGCCAACATTGTAGCCGGGTTTTATTTTTGTACCGCATTGACGAACAATAATGGAGCCCGCCGGTACTGCCTGACCGCTATAAACTTTGGTTCCCCGCCGCTGACCGGCTGAGTCACGTCCATTCTTGGAAGAACCAACACCTTTTTTATGAGCCATATCTGACCTCTATACCTATCGTTTTTTTCTTACCAGGGCGGTTACCCGCCGTTTCTCACTGCTATCGGCTCCAGAGCCGAAAAGAGACAGCCAGTAATTATAATCAGTTATCCCCAAAAGGCAAGCAAAATATGCCACTTTCACTCCTCCTCCCAAGGGACCGTTTACAAAGGACGCCGAAGAGATGTAATGTGTTATATCTTACGCACTTATGCCAGTTTATCCAGTTCCTCGACCTGTTCGTTAAACAGTTTAATAGTCGCCTGAACCGGATCCGGGGTTGACATATCCACACCGCAGATTTTCAAAAGCTCGATAGGATAATCTTTTCCCCCCGATGACAGCAGCTCGAGGTAGCGCTCAATGATATTCTCTTCACCGGCAATAACCTTCTCCAGTATCGCCTGTGAAGCGGCATACGAGGTGGCATACTGGTACACGTAGTAGGCATTGTAAAAATGCGGAATCCGACTCCATTTCAGCGGAGTATAGTCATCCATAGTTAAGTGCGGACCAAAATACTTCTCCAAAAGTTCACGCCACCATGCAGTCATCGTGTCCGGTGATAATGCACCGCCTTTTTCTACTTCTTGATGAATTTTCAATTCAAAACGGGCATATAAAATCTGGTTGAAAAATGTCCCGACCGTATTGTCAATCTGGCGATTGAGCAGGTATAACCTGTCGCGGGTATCCTTGGTCTTTTTGAGTAGATGCTGTAAAAGCAACCCTTCATTTAATGTCGAGGCGACTTCGGCAACAAAAATGGAATACTGCGACTTTTCATACGGTAATGCTTTACTCGACAAATGACTGTGCATGGCATGACCCATCTCGTGAGCCAGGGTAAACATGTTGTCAATAGTGCCGTTGTAATTCATCAGGACAAACGGATGGGCGGAATAGTTACCCCAGTTGTAAGCTCCGCTGCCTTTTCCTTCGGTTTCGTACACATCCACCCAACGGTTTTCAAACGCATGGCGCATGTTGTTAACATATTCCGTACCAAGCGGCTGCACCGCCTCCAGTACTTCCTTGACCGCGTCATCATACGAAACCTCGTAATTCCGGTCAGGGAAGAGCGGACATATCATATCCCAGGAAAATATGTTATCCAGTTTCAGCACCCGTTTACGGACAGCAACATACTTGTGCAATCCGTTCAGGTCAGATTCGGCGGTATCAAGAAGTGAATGGTACACGGAAACCGGGATGTTATTGCCAAATAACGAACCGGATAAACAATCCTCAAAAAGACGTGCTTTCGTGTAAAAAATATCCTTGTTGACACTCGACGACAAAGAAGCGCTTAACGTATTAAGATGCTCCTTGTACACGGAATAGAATGCCATGTGGGCATCCTTCCGTACACGAGGATCTGATGACTCCAAAAATTTCGCATACCGCTGTTTTGTCAGGGTGACCTCGTTGCCCTGCTCATCGCGAATCGAGGGATATTTCAAATCGGCATCATCGAGCATAGTAAAGATAGATGAAGGCGCTTTGGTAACCATAAGTGATTGTGCAAGCAGTTCTTCCACTTCTTTTGAGCGTATATGCTGACGAGAACGGATGAGTTCCTTGATATAAAAATCATAGACATCTGTTTTGGGGAAATTATTCGCCATCTCAAGAAGTTTCGATTCCTCGATTTCCAGCAATTCCGGCTCGATAAATGAAAATGCTGCCGCCACTTGTGACATCAACTGCATAGCCCGGTTCGTCATTTCCTGAAACTGTGAAACACGATTGTCAAGATCCTGATTGAGATAGGCATACTGATAAAGATTGTGAGTGATTATACTCAGCTCGGTACGGCTTTCCAGGCATTCATACAGGACCTGCGGTGATGTAGCCAGTTTCCCGGCATAGGTTTTCGCCTTTTCTATGAGCATATATGCTTTTTTGAAATCCGCTTCCCAGGCATCTTTCGAGGGGTACAAATCCTCCAATTTCCATTTATACTGGTCCGCTATCTGTTCACGGGAGGGGATAGCGCCGGTTTTTGTTTCGGCTGATACGGGCATCGGTTTCCTTTCTATTGTTCTTACTTTATGGGCGCTAATATCGCTAAAATCGCTACAAAAGGCAAGCGACTTCAAACACGCCATACATACCAGCCAGTCGGCTTTTTAACATCATTTTTTATGGAGATTTTTCTTCTTATTGTCTACCAATATACCTATATTATTTCCCTAAAAAAGAGCAACGCCGGTATAGGTATCTTTCAGGCTTTGTAAGATGTGCCATTATAGTATGTTATAGAGCAATATACCTGTTGTTCAAAGCAAAACCTGAAAGGCGACACAAAGACAGGATAGGCAAACACGATGGTGACAAAAGAAGCTGTTCTTGATGTATTAAGCGGAATCGACGACCCCGAGTTGAAAAAACCGCTGACCGAACTTGACATGGTAAAATCGATTTCCACAGAAAATGGAAATGTGGAAATCACCATTCTTCTTACCGTTCCCGGCTGTCCCTTGAAAGACAAAATGACAGCAGATATCACGGAAGGAGTACAACGCCTTGCCGGGGTAGAGTCGGTGAAAGTCATCTTCGATGTTATGAATGATGAACAACGGGAACAGCTCAAAGCCAAACTTGGCTATGGCGCAAGTGTATCCCCGGATAAATCCAGGGTTGTCAATATCCCGGCAAAACGTTTTATCGCCGTTGCCTCCGGTAAAGGAGGGGTGGGAAAATCAACTGTCACTGCCAATCTTGCCGCTGCCCTTGCCCGGCTTGGTTATTCTGTTGGTTTACTCGATGCCGATGTGTACGGGTTTTCCATACCGCGTATGCTCGGTATTAACGGTGCTCCAACGGCTATTGATGATAAAATTGTCCCGCTGCGTCATGGTGATAACCTGCAGGTCATTTCCATGGGGTTTTTCGTTAACGAAGACGACCCGGTAATCTGGCGGGGACCGTTGCTTCATAAAGCTATCAATCAATTTCTTACCGATGTCATGTGGGACAACCTCGACTTTTTATTTCTCGATCTCCCACCCGGAACCGGTGATGTGACCCTGACTATCGCCCAGGGTATCCCCACTGCGGAATTACTGGTCGTTACCACTCCACAGGAGACAGCAACTCATGTTGCGGGACGTGTTGCCAAATTGGCAGAACGAACAAAACTAAAAGTTATCGGGATTATTGAAAACATGTCCTACTTCGAGAAGGACGGAGAGCGGGAATATATTTTCGGTCAGGGCGGAGGAAAAACGCTCGCTGAAAAACTCGGCGTTCCTTTCATAGGAGAAATCCCTCTTCGTACATCCATTCGAGAGGGAAGCGACAACGGGAAACCTGTTGCAACCGATGGTGACGAATACGAGGTGTCGCTCTTTGAATCACTCGCCAGGCGGCTTTTATAACACCATAACGATAACTTCTTGTGCGAAGCGGTATTCATTGGGGAACGATTACAAGAACCATATTACCAATGTTCCTCAAGAGAGATAGTAAAAAAATGAGCGCGTTATAAGATACGCTAAACCAAGTAGTTCACGATTAAGAGAAATTAATCTTCTCTCTCGCTTGACCAGCTTATCCACATAGATTATTTATGACTATGTATTCACCTAAACTACAAAATGTTAATAAAATGTGGGTTTATATTTTTGTGTGTTGCAATCCTTATTGCCGCACAAAAACTTAGGATGTTTTTACTAACTTATGGATGTGAGTAACTATGTGGAAAAGTTTTAACAACAATGTTTCATGTGCGTGTATCAATTTGGGTGATAGGAAGTTTCAGTATCAACATGGTGTGTATAACGCAAGGGGAATAAAGTGAGCATACACGAGAATATATCCAACTCAACAGAATGGCGTGATTGCTTACAATACATATCACGTCGT
Organism: Candidatus Zixiibacteriota bacterium; assembly: GCA_024275255.1. Lineage (GTDB taxonomy): Bacteria > Zixibacteria > MSB-5A5 > GN15 > FEB-12 > JAJRZL01. Next base: position 11,851 of record JAJRZL010000001.1, read on the forward strand.
ATGAAAGAGCAGTCTTTCAATACATGGTTCAAACCGATTAAAGGGAACCTTAACGGGAATGGAAAATTCAAGCTTGCTGTCCCCAACCAATTTGTTGCCGATTGGATTCAGGGACATTTTTCGGATATCATTGAGGAAGCGTTCACCGAGGTCCTGGGGAAACCGTATGAAATCGAGTACATTATTTCCAGTAACGACATTGAGATTAACGGCATAAAACAAACAACACTGGAATTATCCCCTCAGGAGAAAAGAGAATCCATACGTTTATCCCAACAGGAACAAAAATTTCTCTCTCCGCATAACTTGAACCGCAAATATGACTTCGACTCGCTCGTAGTGGGCGATTTCAACCAGTTTGCCTGCGCGGCAGCAATGGCGGTTGCTGAAGGACCGGGGTTGACCAAGTACAACCCACTGTTTATTTACGGCGGGACCGGTTTGGGAAAAACACACATCGCCCAGGCTGTGGGGAATGCAATTCTTGAGTCATACCCGTCAAAGCGAGTCATGTACGCCACTTCCGAAAAGTTTACGTCGGATTTTATTGCTTCTCTCTCCGATCGTTCTACTTATGCCTTTACAAGGGTGTACCGGGATGTTGATGTGCTCATTATTGATGATATCCAGTTTTTTACCGGTAAGGAGTCAACTCAGGAGCAGTTTTTCCATACGTTTAATACCCTTCACCACCAGGGAAAACAAATCATTCTCACTTCTGACCGCCCTCCACGGGAGATTAAAGGACTTGAGGAACGATTGCTTTCGCGATTTTCATGGGGTCTTGTTACCGATTTACAGGCTCCTGATCTTGAAAGCCGGACCGCCATCCTGTACAAAAAGCTGGAAACGGAGGGAACCAACCTGCCCGACAACGTGGTGAAATACATTGCCAGCCAGGTTTCCACCAATATTCGTGAGCTGGAGGGGGCGTTGATTCGCCTGCTGGCGTATGCCTCGGTGAAGGAAGTCCCTGTTGATTTGCAACTGGCTGAAAAGGTACTGGGAGATACGCTGCTTTACAATAAAAAGACAGTGGATATCAATACTATCCAGACCAAAACAGCAGAGTATTTCGGTATCGAGCAGGAGATGATGAAAGCAAAGAAAAAGACCTCCGATATCGTGCTTGCCCGTCAGGTAGCTATGTACCTGTCACGCTCGCTTACCAGCAAGTCTTTGAAAACAATCGGTAATGCTTTTGGTGGCAGGGATCACTCAACCGTAATCCATGCGTGTGATATTATTTCCAGGAAGATGTCGATGGACCCTACTTTGCGCGATAAAATCGACAAAATATCAGCAGCGTTGTTTTATTAACATGTGTGTAAATCATTTGTGGAATGCTATGAAAAACCCAACTTGGATAGTGAAATGTGGATTACAGTCAAAGAGTGTGTGCAGTCGGGGGAAAAGATTGGGGATAACTAATCGAGGAAATTGTAAATTAAAATGTTGCTATTCTTGGGATTTACGTTGCATATTTACTTACTGAATGGAGATGTACACATTCCAACAGGCTTAATTATTATTGCTTGTTAGATATGTAAAGGGATAATAAAGAAATAACTGTTGAAATCGAGAGCATGGGAGATTGTATAGATGAAGTTTACATTACCGAAATCTAAACTTGGAGATTACCTGCAATATATTCTTCAGGTAGTACCGAACAAAGCAACATTACCAATTTTAACCAGTATTCTCATCGAAGCTCTGGAAAATAAATTGAAAATTTCGGCGACGGATTTGGACTTGTCTATGACGGTTTCTCTTGATGGAAAGGTTGTTAAAAAAGGCTCGATTGCGGTTCCTGCTCGTATTCTGTCTGATATTATACGTGAATTACCGGAATCGGAAATAACGGTTGAGGGAACCTCATCCCGGGTGGAGTTGAAAATACCGAATGGTTCGTACAAAATCGGTGCGATTTCCCCGGAAGATTTCCCGAAACTACCGGCGGTTAATACCAAAAAGGAAATAAAAATAGATGGTGAAAGTCTTGTCAAAATGATACGCAAGACAACTTTTGCCTGTTCCGATGATGAGACACGCCCGGCACTCAATGGTGTGCTCTGGCAGACTAAGGGTGATAAAATGCAAATGGTTGCCACCGATGGGCACCGGCTGGCGCGGATGGCTGCTGACAATCCGACATTGAAGGGCATGTATGACGATGTGATTATTCCTCCAAAAGTGTTAAATTTACTGCCAAAGCTGATGGGTGATACGAACCGGGAGGTTGGTATTATCTTTGGAGAAAATAATATCATTTTCAATTTGGGTGATATTATCATTACTTCAAGGCTTCTTGAAGGTCCGTATCCCAATTTTGAGCAGGTTATTCCGGTTGATAATGATAAAAAGCTGGTTGTTTCGAGAAATGAGTTAGCCGGGGCGGTGAGACGAGTATCTATTTTATCGAACGCATTGACCCACCAGGTAAAGTTTTCCATGAAAGATAATAAACTGACATTATCCACAGCAAATGCGGATGTCGGAGGTGAAGGTAAGGAAGTGATTTCCTGCACATACACCGGTGAGCCTATTGAGCTTGGGTATAATGCCAACTATGTTCTGGAAGTATTGAGCAAGATAGACAGTGATGATGTTGTGTTTGAATTATCTACGAATGTTTCTGCCGGGGTAGTGTATAACGTGGATATTCCCAAAGAAGAATATCTCTGCCTGGTTATGCCGCTGCGTTTGGCAGAGTAAAAAAAGAGCAATTATCTATAGTATAGTGCAATAATTCTTTCTTGTATTATTTATGATGAGCTTATGAGTGCATGTATCTTACTTCTCTTTCTCTGACCGGGTTTCGTAATTTCTCAACAGCGCAATTACAGCCTTCAAAGTTTGTAAATATCTTTTATGGAAACAATGGGGTAGGAAAGACCAACCTCCTTGAGGCAGTGTTTGTTTTGTGCCTGGGGAGGTCACAACGCGGTTCACCGGATGCTGTGCTTATCCAGGATGGTCAGGAAGTCTATCGTATTGAGGGAAATGTTATAAGTGAAGATAAACAAGTTGAAGTATCGGTGGCATATCAGCGGGGAGGGAGAAAAAAAATAGCGATAGACGGTGTACAGGTAAAAGCTGCAGAATTATATGAGCAGTTTGCAGTTGTCTCAGCGGGACCCGAGGACAGCGAAATCCTTCAGGGGGCACCCTCGATTCGTCGGACCTTTATTGACATTTACCTTTCTCAACTATCAAAACAATACTTATCGACTCTTACTGATTACCAGCGGACATTGGCACAGAAAAATGCTGCACTGAAAATAGAGGAAGATCCTATGCCGTTTGATGCCCTGCTTGTACCGCTGGGAAGTACTGTTACTAAAACGCGGGCTGTATTTATTGAGCAGTTGCATACTCTCGCAAAAGAATATTATTACAAGCTGTCAGGTGGTGGGAATCTTGGAATTATGTATCAGCCATCTGTCGTTCCCGGTAAAAAAATGGTGGCGCCATCGGAAGTAGAGGAAGCGTTTAGTCAAAAGTTATCGGATTACAGGCAAAGGGAGATGCTTGTAAAAACATCGTTGGTTGGACCTCATCGTGATGATATCTTTATTACTATTGGAGATTTACCTGCCCGTACCCATGCGTCACAGGGAGAAATCCGAACGGCAGCCATTTCATTGAAACTATCCGTCTTTCATCTCTTGAAGGAAAAGAGAGAAACAACACCAATACTGCTGCTTGATGAGGTGTTTGCAGAACTTGACAAAGAGAGAACAAATGCTCTGGTAGCATCGTTTGGTGATTTCGGGCAGATTTTTCTCACAACTGCTCTCGAACCGCCGGAAAAACTGGAACAGGATTGTGCACGTTTTTTTATTACACAGGGTTCAATAGAAAGAGCGGGGTAAATGACCGGCTTACGACTTGAAAATATCAGTAAAGAATTTGATGGAAAAGCTGTTCTTCGTGATGTTTCACTCGTTATGGATGAAGGGGAGCTTCTGGTAGTGCTGGGACCATCGGGATGCGGAAAATCGACTTTACTGCGCCTGATAGCAGGTTTGGAGAATCCGGATGAAGGGGCTATCTATATAGGTGAAAGACGGGTTGACCGTTTGCATCCGCGTGAACGAAATGTGGCAATGGTGTTTCAGAACTATGCTCTTTATCCCCACATGGCAGTAGAAAGCAACCTTGCTTTTCCGCTTAAAATTGCCAGGGTGAGTAAAAAGGAACGGCAGAGGAGGGTTCATGAAGTTGCCCGGTTACTTGGGTTGACTGAAAAATTATCTGCCCGTCCCGGTCAACTGTCCGGTGGGCAACGCCAACGAGTAGCTTTGGGGAGAGCAATTATTCGTAACCCGGATTTATTCCTGCTTGACGAACCCCTATCAAACCTTGATGCCGATCTCCGGGTTCGAATGCGGTATGAAATATCCCGAATCCAGCGAACATTGCGGATTACAACAGTCTTTGTTACCCATGACCAGACCGAAGCATTGACATTGGCGGACAGGATTGCAATAATGAATGAAGGATATATTGTTCAAACAGGAACACCGGAAGAACTATATAACAATCCCGGGAATCTTTTTGTTGCACAGTTTATCGGTTCACCGAAAATCAATATAATCGAAACAGAAGTAACAGATAACTTGTTAACATTATTTAGTTTCCCTGTTTCAACAAGGTTGGCATCACATTCCAACAAGGTAGTCGTTGGAATAAGACCTGATAAAGTAAAACTGGTTGATAGTGATGGTAACATCACGGTAGATGCAGTAGTGAATGGATGTGAATTTCATGGTGAGCGCTATGTTGTGAATGCTGTTGTTGGCAACGAACGAATAGTTGTTTCAAATGTAAAGACTTCCATTGCAATTGGAGAAAAGATAGTACTCTCGATTAATCCTTCTGAATTATTGTTTTTCGACCTGGTGACCGGACAGAGAATAGATAAATAAAAAAAACAGTTATCATTGATATTATGTTTTTATCATATAATATCTTACACCGTTGTTGATGACTTTTATGATGTGCCTGTGTTTTATTTATTGTTTATAACCGCTAAAAAAACTTGACAAATATAACAATTATTACCACATTATAACGTAAGTACAAAGCCAGAATACTAATCTTGCTGTCAGTTTATAGCTGAAATATGCGACTAACAAGTACTGTTTAAAACAATTGTTAGCGGGGTCATATGTTGACGTGTTTTGTTTGTATTAAAAAAATCCATCAATATAATAAAATAATAATAACAACAGTACTAATGTAAGGAGGTGTATATAGGTAATCCTGTTTTTTGTTCGTGGTCAGTATGTAGTATTCCACGTACTGACATTGGTTGAGTAACTATCCGTATTTGAGAGAGGTATGCTATGCTCAAATGGAGAAAGCGGATTCCTGTTTTAATCCTATTGATTTCTATTTTTGCTGTTGGGGCAATGGCATTCAACAGCATGACGACTAAGGCTGAGTTGGATAAAGCAGCCCATGTCGAACAGCTTAAGCAGATTTCCAGTACTACTGCAGGTAAAACAATAGATCCTGCTGTGGCAGCGAAACGTGCTGAGCAGGCAGCGATTGCTGCAAAATTGGCTGCTGATGAGCAGCGTGGAGATAAAAAAGGGGAAGAACCGTATCGTCCACAGAAGATTGAGCCGCAGGTAACAAAAAACCGCGAATTTGGTGTTGCTACGATTCAGGGACACCCGAAGACTGTTGTGAACCCGCGGACAATTTATCTGTCAGAAGATTTTGAAGACACATTGAATTTCCCGCCGGTAGGTTGGGATACAATAAATACCGACCCCGGCTATGGATGGTTCCCGGGGGTTTATCAGGGCGGCGGTACCCGTGCCGCATTAGTAACATGGCATGGTCCCGGATTTATTCAGGATGAATGGCTGATTACACCGCAGATTGATGTTTCTTCAGCGACTTCAAACCTTCGTCTTGAGTTCTGGTTCCTCAAAGGGTACACCTATCCGCACCTGTTCAAAGTGTATGTATCCACTGATGGGACCACCTTTAATGAGATTTGGGATTCTGATACCACCGGCTACCCGACTTTTGAATGGTGGAAATACACCATTGATATGAGTGCTTATGCCGGTGGAGCACCGATCTGGATTGGTTTCCAGTATTACGGTGAAGATGCCGACCTGTTTGGTTTGGATGACATATTATTAACTGATGACGAAGCCCCTGTTGGACGTTGTTGTTATGGCGATCCGGGAGCTCCTGATTGTCAGGATGTCACCGAAGCTGAATGTGACGCCCTCGGTGGAAACTGGTCAGCCGGTCTGAATTGTACCGATGACCCCTGCCCGGTTGCAGGTCCGAATGACAATTGTGCTGATGTCACACCTCAGTTGTTGCCATATACATTTACCGGCAATAACGAGGCAGCGACATTTGATACTTATTGTCAGTGGTTTGGTGATTATCCCAATGTCTGGATAGCCTTTACCATTACAGAATGTTCCAATGTCACCATAGATTATTGTGGCAGCCCGGCTAACTGGGGCAATGGCTGGTTGAACTTGATAACGAGTTGTGGTTGTGAAGATGGTACGTTAATCAGCGATGCCACGTATGATTTCGATTGTGCCAATGGGAATCCTCACATCTACTTCGCCGGTTTGGAACCGGGTGACTATTGGTATCCGATCATGTATGATCCTGCCAATGGCGCAGCGGGTGATTATGTTATAACTGTAACAGCAGAACCTTGCCCACCGGCTCCTGAAAATGATGATTGTGCCAGTGCACAGGAAATCGGTGATGTAACTGATTATGCTTTCTCGACCGCTGATGCGACTCCTGATGGCAGCGGGTACACAACCGGTCCGAATATCTGGTATTGCTATACCGCAACATGCGATGGTATTGCAACCGTGAGCCTTTGCGGCTCCAGCTATGATACCAAGTTGGCTGCCTATGATGGTTGCACCTGTGATCCTCTGGGCACTATGCTGGATTCCAATGACGATGATTGCAGCTTGCAGTCAACGGTGAATTTCCCGGTCGTCGCCGGTAACCAGTACTTAATAGAAGTTGGTGGATTCGGAACCGCTGCTGGTGATGGTATCCTTAATATTTCCTGTGCCCCAGCCGGACCGAGCGAACCGGGTGATAATTGCGATAACCCGATTAAAGTTGATATCCCGGCATTACCATTTGACGATCTTGGTCAGACGACCTGTGGTCACGGTGATGATTATGATGCCACCTGTCTTGGCTCCTATGATGGTGGTGAGGATATTATTTATGAAGTTACCGTTCTTTCACCGGTAACGGTTAATATAGAACTTGATCCTCAGGGTACATCATGGACCGGTATTCTTCTGTCCACTGATTGTCCTCCGACCAACTGTATTGATTACAGTACCAGCAGTGGCAGTAGTCCGCACGGTATGACCTGTGTCAGTCTTGATCCGGGTGTTTACTATCTCATGGTTGATACCTGGCCCTCACCGGATTGTATTCCGTCATTTGATTTGCATATTCGTGACACCACTTGTGCAGCTCTTGAAAATGATGACTGTGCCGATGCTATTGAAGTTGGGAATGTTGTTGATTTAGCGTTCTCGACAGAGACAGCGACGTTTGATGGTGGCGGAACCTGTCAATCGGCACCGAATATCTGGTATTGCTATACCGCTACCGAAGATGGTATTGCGACTATTAGTCTGTGTGGTTCGGACTATGATACCAAGCTGGCGGTGTATGATGGATGTACCTGTGGTCCGCTTGGTCCTGAATTGGCATGTAATGACGATGCTTGTAGTGTACAATCAGAAGTAGAGATACCGGTTGTTGCCGGTAATTCCTACCTGATTGAAATTGGTGGATACGGAAGCAGCACCGGTTCCGGTATTTTGAATATTTCGGTTTCTGCTCCATGTGATGTAGAATGTCCTCCTGGTGCGACACCGGAAGGCGAGCCGTGTATTGCGGATGATACCGATGACAACACCAATGGTGGTTGTAATTCTGATCCGCCGGTATTTGGTTCTATTTCGTGTGGTGAAACGGTATGTGGAACATTTAACACCTATCTCTATGGTGGTTCAAACTATCGTGACACCGACTGGTACCTCTTATCGCTTTCCGACTGGACGGATGTCACCTTGACCGCATCAGGTGAATTCCCCATTGTAGTTGGTTTTGTAGAACCCCAGACCTTGGGTAATGCCGATTGTGGTCAGCTCACAGGTAACTTGAATCCATACGCTACCGGTGATAATTGTGATACCGTTACGGTTACTCACCTTGGACTCCCGCCCGGAGATTACATTGTCTTTGTTTCCGGTACGGAGTATACCGGGTTTGATTGCAGCACCGCACCCCATGAATACTGGATTTCGGTGGATTGCTCCCCGGCAACCCCGACATATTGTTCTGCCAGTGGTGGTTGTGATGAGTATATCGACAACGTAACTGTTGGTGAAATCAATAATACTTCGGCTTGTGACGGCTATGCTGACTTTACTTCCATGTGTGCTACAATGGAAGCGGGTGGCAGCTATCCGATTACTATCAATATTTCCGGCGGTTACTCCTCCGATACCGGCGCTGTTTGGGTTGACTGGAACCAGGATTATGACTTTGATGATCCCGGCGAAATGCAACCGCTTACGGTTGGTCATGGCGTTGGTCCGTACACCGGTACAATCACGGTCCCGATAGATGCCGTTCCGGGTAATACCCGTATGCGTATTCGTTTGACCTGGAATACCGAGCCGACACCATGTGGTGCACATTCCTACGGTGAAGTAGAGGATTACTGCATCACTGTTGGCGAGGCTGCTCCGTCGTATCTGGTTGATCCGGATCCGATGCTTGTCCTGTACAAGTTCTCAATTGATCCATTAAACGGTGCTATCTATATCAGTAATGCCGCCCTGGCATCAGGTGATGTCAATGACATGACCAATGTTGCCTTGTCTGTTGCCGGATGCAGTGTGCCGGTTGGAACAACTGAGATTATCCCCGGTGGATGGGGTGACCTAGTTGGCGATGTGCTGAAAGTTCCATTCCCGGTTAAGGATTACATTGAGTGCGAAGAGGATCATCAGGGCGGAATAATCTGGGATCAGGTTGATTCCTTCTTTGATATCACCTATGAGATTAGTGGTACCCCGGGTACTGTCTCCGGACAGGTAACTATCATGGGGCACATCTCCGGCGATGTCAACCTTGATGGTCAGGTGAACGTGGCTGACCTTACCATGTTGGTATCGTACATCTTCAGTGGCGGGGAAGCACCGCAGGTGATTGAGGTTGCTGATGTCGATGCATCGGGTGGACTCCCGAATGTTGCAGACATTACGTACCTTGTTGCCTACCTGTTTAACGGTGGTCCCGCTCCGACTCATCAATAAGCAATAACTGCTTATTATAAATTAAAACCCCACTGGTTAACCCCAGTGGGGTTTTTCTATGGGGTGTGATTGTAAACAAGCCGGAGACAATATTAGTGTTCATATTTTCCTATTACGACCACTTAGCTCTATATTTACATGCTCTGCATCGTTACCTGTAACATCATAATTTTATTCTAACATAGATAATGTGTTATAAGTGCTCCATAATTCCAAAATAAGAAGTTATTGATAGTCAGTACGGCATACGAATCATTGATTGTAGTAAGGTAGTAGAAGCAGTATTGCGGGGGAAGGTGCAGGCGGAAAATAACTTGACAGATATAGATATCTATGCTATCTTGTTAATAACTCAATGGGAAAATAACATAAATGAGTAAAATACGGTACACGGTTCCGATTGCCGTAAGCGTAGGTGCTAGTTAGGGTATTTCATGTGTTATGTTACCGCCAGCATTCACATATCATCAGATTTCTTTTCTATTTTAGCCGTGTGTCTTGAATAAGATGAAAAACGAGAGTTACCCAGTAACTCATACATCTTACTTACAAACTAAAACGGAGGTTGTTAGTCATGCGGCTAAAGATTCCCCTCGTCGTTCTGTTGCTGCTTGCTACCGCGGCAGTACCAGCCGTTGCCCAACACCCCAATGATCCTGGGATACCCGATACAATGGCGCTCGTGGTATCGGTTTGTCCCGATGCAAGTACGGGACAATTGCATGTACAACTTGATCTTTGGGTGTATAATGACTCCACGGTGGTCAGTGGAACGGCAGGGTTTGCCTGGGATAATCCCAACCTGCAAATGGATAGTGCAGTTGGGACACAGTTGCTGAATGATGGGTTTGAAATAGGCCCATTTTTTTATGAAGATGATGATATTAATATTACCAACGCCAATCAACGTTTTTTGATTGGTGGCTCAAAACTGTTGGGTCCCGGTATTGTTGGTGATGCCACCGGACGGCGCTTATGGGCAAGTTATTATTTTACTCTGTCAAACTGGAATCCGGCGGATCAAATTCGAGTTGACACATTGTTGTTCAGTCCGGGTTCCTTGTATGTATTGAACCGTGAAGGTGCATCACCCACGGCATACGAACCTGTTTGGGGAGGGTGTTTGGAGTTTGGGGATCAGTGCACGGTTCCCGATGCTGATGCTGATGGCATTCCTGATGGATGTGATAACTGCCCGGCTGATTTCAACCCACCTCAAGCTGATAGTGATACAGATTTAGTTGGCGATGACTGTGATAATTGTCCCGATGTTGCTAATGCAGACCAGTCGGATATAGACGCCGACAACGTTGGCGATGTTTGTGATAACTGTCCGGATGATGCCAATGCCAATCAGGCTGACAGCGATGGTGATACTATTGGCGATGTCTGTGATAATTGCCCTGATGATGCGAATACTAATCAATCCGATATTGATGCTGACAATGTTGGTGATGTCTGCGATAACTGTCCCGATGATGCCAACGCCAATCAGGCTGACAGCGATGGCGATACTATTGGCAATGTCTGTGACAACTGTCCTGCCGACTTCAATGCTGATCAGGCTGATGCTGATAGTGATGGGGTTGGTGATGTGTGTGACAACTGCCCCGATGATGCCAACGCTAACCAGCTTGACAGTGACAATGACGGTATTGGTGATGTGTGCGATCCTTGTCCCAATGACCCGGATAATGATATAGACAATGACGGGCTGTGTGCTGATGTCGATAATTGTCCAACCGTGAACAATCCGCTTCAGGAAGATACCGATGGTGACAATGTTGGTGATGTCTGCGATAATTGCCCCACCGATGCCAACACCAATCAATCTGATGTTGATAATGACAACGTTGGTGATGTGTGTGATAACTGTCCGACTACCCCCAACACCAACCAGTCCGATGTCGATGGTGACACTATAGGTGATGCCTGTGATAATTGTCCGACCGATGCCAATACCAATCAGGCTGACGCCGATAGTGACAATGTCGGTGATGTCTGTGATAACTGCCCGACTACTCCCAATACGAATCAATCCGATGTTGATAGTGACACAATTGGTGATGTGTGCGATAATTGTCCGACTGATGTCAATACCGACCAGGCTGACGCCGATAGCGATAGTGTCGGTGATGTCTGTGATAATTGTCCTGCTATTCCAAATACTTCGCAGGTGAACTCGGATAATGACAGTTACGGCGATGTTTGTGACAATTGTCCCACTATTGATAATGAAGATCAAGCTGATGCCGATAATGACGGGGTTGGTGATGTGTGTGACAACTGTCCGAATGACGCCAACGCTAACCAGCTTGACAGTGACAATGATGGAATCGGTGATGCCTGTGATCAGTGTCCGAACGATCCCGATAATGATATTGATAATGACGGTGTTTGTGGTGATGTGGATAACTGTCCCACCACCGCCAATAGTGATCAGGCGGATGCCGATAATGACGGTGTCGGTGATGTCTGTGACAATTGTGTAAATACTTCCAATGCTGATCAGTCGGATGTTGATAATGATGGTGTTGGTGATGTCTGTGATAACTGTCTGACCACTGCCAATAGTAATCAGGCAGATGCTGACAGTGATACTGTCGGTGATGTCTGTGACAACTGTCCCAATACGCCCAATAGTGATCAGGCGGATGCTGATAATGACGGAATCGGTGATGCCTGTGATCAGTGTCCGAATGATCCTGATAATGATATTGATAATGACGATGTTTGTGGTGATGTGGATAACTGTCCCACTACTGCCAATAGTGATCAGGCAGATGCCGATGGTGATACGATTGGTGATGTGTGTGATAACTGTGTGAACACTCCCAATACGGATCAAATTAATTCTGATACCGATAGCTTTGGTGATGCCTGCGATAATTGTCCGACAGTAAGCAATGAAGACCAGTTGGATGATGATGGCGACGCGGTTGGAAATGCCTGTGATAACTGCGTGGCGACATGGAACCCGGGTCAGGAAGATGGTGATTTTGACGGTGTCGGCGATACCTGTGACAACTGTCCGACCGTCCCTAATCCCGGTCAGGAAGACACGGATCAAAATGGAATCGGTGATGCCTGTGATGGTTGCTGTGTTGATATTCGCGGTAATGTTGACGGTGATGCGCTGGAACAGTTGAATGTGGCTGATTTAACATACCTGGTTGATTACCTGTTTAACTTTGGTCCGGAACCCCCGTGTCCCGAAGAAGGTGATGTTGATGCCAGTGATGGTGTAGTTCCGATAGATGTTGCTGATATAGCTTACTTTGTAGCATTCTTATTCCAGAACGGTCCGTACCCGGCACCGTGTCCCTGGTAAGAATGTGATGTTAACTGTAACTTAAAAAAGGAAGCCGCTTCGAAAAAACCGGAGCGGCTTAATTATTCCAAAGAGCAATAGGAGTAAACGACCTGAGAGTTCTTCAGGTTGGGATTTTGAACCGCGCAACCATGCTCTGTAAGTTCTCTGCCTGACGGTTGAGTTGTTCGGCGGCGGCGGCAGATTGTTCCGCACCGTAAGCTGTTTCCTGGCTGACTGTTGAGATGCCTTCCACATTTCGTGAAACCTCTTCAGCCGCGATTGACTGCTCTTCAGCAGCAGCGGCAATTTGCTGAATCATGTCAACTACCCGCTGGTTCATGGCAACGATTTCGTTTAGGCTGTTGCCGGCTTTGTCGGCGTGTTCCCGCCCTAAATCTACTTCCTTGATTCCGGCTTCCATGGAATGAACAGCTTCTTCCGTCTCTCGTTGAATGCCTTTTATCATGTCAGTAATTTCGCCCGTCGCTTTCCCTGTTCGCTCAGCCAGCTTACGGACTTCATCGGCAACCACGGCGAACCCGCGTCCTTGTTCGCCGGCTCGGGCGGCTTCAATGGCGGCATTAAGAGCGAGGAGATTGGTTTGATCCGCTATATCGTCAATAACACTGATAATTTCACCAATCTGATCAGCAGAGGAAGCTAATTTGGAGATCGAGTTTGCAGAATCACGGACAACATCGGCGATTCGCTGCATACCTTGAATCGTTTCGTTGACAACTTGTCCACCGCTCATCGCCGTGTCCGATGCCCCTTTGGCGGCATCGGTGGCATCGGCGGCATTTCGGGATGAAGCTACAATAGAGGCTGCCATTTCTTCAATAGCGGCGGATACCTGGTTTACCTGGTTTGATTGTTGTTGTGAACCACGTGCCATTTGTTCGGCGGATGAAGTAATTTCGGTGGCTGCGCTGACAAGCTCCCGCGAGTTGTCGCGAAGCCTGAGAACCATTTCCGAAAGATTTGATATCATCCTGTCAAACAAGCCATTTAAGCTGTTTATACTTTCAACAATGACACCAAAGGTCGCTTGTAACTGGCCTACTTCATCGCTGGATTTATCGAGCAAAATTGTATGCTGGTCCCAACTGAGCTGTTTCGTTGTAACTGTCAGGTCCCCATCGGCAATGTGGGATACGATATTGTCCAGGTATGAAAATACGTTTTGTGTATCTTCACGAAGTTTTGCAAGCTGTTGTAACCGGCTCGATAAACGATAGGAGAACCAGAAACCATATACCGCTATGCAGATAACAATAATTGAGAGAGAAATCATAATATTTTTCATAAGCTGAGCTTGCTTTTCACTGTCTTTTTGAAGTAACCCGACAACTTCGTTGGATTTTTTAAGAAGAGCACCATTCTTATCCCGGATAAAACTCAATGCTTCCTGGTATTGAGGGTCATCGGTATTTGTTGCTTCTATGAGATAGTTCAGCTTGTTTTTGAAATTGCTCCAGAGTGTTTGAATCTCTTCCATTACCTGTGCAGCTTCGGCATTGCTTATTCCGGTTAGTGTAACCGATTGATTTGCCCCGTCAAGAGTAGCACCACCATGATGCAAGGCATTAAGGGTATTGTCAAAAAGGGTCATGGAAGTCTGCAATTCTTTTGTTATCTTTTCTTTGAGGGGGGTGTTGGGATCGGTTGTTCTGTTATTTACATCAGCAATCATGAATGCCCCTTTACTCATCCGTTGAGAAAGCATTCGTTGACGTCCCGCAAGATTAATTGCCAGTGCCCCTTCATCTGATTGCATAATTACAAGGATAGTTACACTGCTGATTAATAGTGTCAGGATGCTGAATATGAGGATAAAACGAGTTTTTATGGTCATATTGGTACCCCTGTTTTTTGTTTATATGTTTTATACTTGTATCGACAGATTAAAAAAAAATTGAAGACTTCTATTCATCAAATTCAAAAAAGAGTAGCGGAAATCATGAATATACCGATATAAACTATTGGGGAAAATATGTACGCCCGAAGTAAATTATTACAGTAAATATAGAGAACATGGATTAGCTAATTACACAAAATGAAACTTAACGCAGAATCATATCTGAAATCGGGGTCAAATGAGCTCCGAATTCTTGAATACCGGGCAGGAGGGATGTCTTTTGGTATCAATATCCTGAAAGTAAGCAAGATAGTTTCTGAGATGAAGGATTTCCTGCAGATTCCCGAGGCACACCCTGCGGTAAAAGGGATGTTCAAAGATTTGGGTAACCTTGTCCCGGTGATAGATTTAGCCGAGATACTCGCTATTGAGCCACAAAAAACCCATCAGCAGAAAGTTATCGTTACGGAATTCTTTGGAAGATTGACTGGTTTTCTGGTCGACAGGATTGACTGGATTTACCATTTTGAGTGGAAAGATGTTGTTGATGTCAACCAGGTGTTATCATTTACCCCTAACAAATATACCATAGGTATCGTCAGACCAAAAGAAGACCATATTGTGCAACTTCTGGATTATGAAACAATTCTGATTGGTTTGCACCCTCCTATTGCAACATATATAGAAGAAGAGGAACAGCTTACCTTTGATTTTCACGGGAAACATATTCTGCTTGCCGAAGATTCCCCTGCTATGCGGATGATGCTGGTAAAAAAGCTGAACTCTCTGGGAGCGGTGGTTGATGATGCCTCCGATGGTGAAGAAGGTTGGGAGAAATTCCAGGAAAAACCTTATGACTTGGTAATTTCCGATATTGAAATGCCGCGTATGGACGGTTTGGCGTTTACCTTGCGTATTCGTCAGTCAGGGAAAAAGGATACTCCCGTCATTGTGTATTCATCTATCGGTGATATAGGGATGAAAACACGAGCAGCGTATCTGAAAGCAAATGCCCATATAACGAAACTTAATCTTCGGCACCTGCTCGTAATAGCTGACAAACTTTTGCGTGGGGAAACGTTAACCGTACAGGAGACGGGCTATGAATCAGTGCAGGATACTTTTTCAAATTCCCTGGTATAAATGTATGAAAAAAAACAGGCTGGATTTATAATATCTTGAATCCAGCCTGTTGCATCTATAAAGTAAGTCCCAACCGTTACTTTTTCACAATCAACTTTGAGCGTGGTTGACGGAGTTTCCGGAAACTGTCATCGGAGATAACATAGTACCAATCAGCATAGCGAGCATTTAATTCTTTACTCTTTTCTTTTCCTTTGGAAACCTTTGATGCCCAGGCACTGTGTTTTTCGTATATTTTTTTGTTTTCCCGGTCCTGATCAGTCCATAAGCTGTCCGGTTTTTTCTGGAATTCCTTATTCTTGGGAGCTGGTGGTTCAGGGAAAGCGGACTCATCAAAGCTGGTCGTGATAAACAGGTATCGGTTTTGTGCACTACCGGATTTGCTTTTGTCGGAATCTTCATCAGTACCGGCACTCACCGCCAGCCCGGAACCATAAACTACTTCACCGAAACGAAGCGTATAGACAACACCGTTTTTGCTGTAAACATTCATCTCACCCTCGTTAGACATCAACTATCCGTCACGGGTGAAATAGAATCCCTTTGCCTGGAGTGAGAGCACATCCTCCTGGGATATTTCTGAGGAGTTGTCATCTTTTTTCAGGGTTTCCGACAGGCCAGCCGGTTTTGGTCGTACACCGACTATTGTCAAGCTATCAAGGGTGGCAAGCAGCTCACTCATCGTAGTGGAATCAACCTGCTGACTTGATTTCATTCCCTTCGCTTTCCAGGTGTTGTCATCAGTACGGTACAATTCTATATTATCACGACGTTCCACTGAGCGGGTACGTTCGTTGATGGAATAGTCATTCAGAACGACCCGTTGTATGTCATTTTGGGCAAGCTCGAGCAGGTCGGTATTAATCCAGTCTTGAAAACGGGTGGAAATATCAATATCGACACGAGCAGCATAAACCCGTTTCTCATCCGGAACCCGAACAAACCGGAAATTTGGTTTCCCGGCGACTTCTTTACCGATAATAATATCAGCAAGTACAATACCTCCTTTGCCTTTGATAGTGACCCGTTTTCCTCGTCCGGTTAAACTGGCGTTTTCATCGAGTGGATCCACAACTCCAAAGACTTCGTAATCGGCAACATTATCCGAGCGATAGTCATCCTTTTTTATCTCAATCACTCCTGCCGCTGTTTTTGCCAGCCTGTCTTTGGCATCGGCGGGGTAATTGTGATGCGAGGGGATAATCCAGCGACCATTTTCAAAAGTGACCTTAAAGGCATGGGGTGAGCCGGTTGCTTCGTCAAACTCAACGACTTCAAGGGTGGTGGCGTCGTTGGGATTGGTAAACTCCGGGAAGAACGGTTCCCCCTGATCTATAAAGGCATCGGGTGTTATCTTTTTGGGTGCAAAGATATAAGCCAGCAGCAACAAGCCGACTGCCACACCGACAAATGTCATTGTTTTTTTTGTCTCGTTCATGGCTTAGCTCCTTAACCTGCGCGCTGCAGCGGCACCTTCTTTTTCTCGACGGCGACGTTGCAGGAATATATACACACCAAAGATAAAAACAGGAATTGGTGGCAGAAGCACTGCCAGCGTACGAATTCTTGTCTGGATATTTCGGATTGCTGCTTCCATATCTTCTTTACTGCGCGCTATCTGCGCTTCCTTCTTTGCTTCGATATTTGCTTTTAACACCTCGAAGCGGCGATTTTCAACTTCCTGAAGATTCTGAGCCATTATCTGTTTTGTCTGGGCATCCAAATCAGCCCGGTTTCGCACTTCGTTGACTTTCTCATTCAGCCGCTGTTGTGCCTGGGCAAGAGCTTGCTGGGCTTCCTGTTCTGCTTTCTTCTCCTGTTCCAACCGGCGTTCGATAAATTCGCGTGTCTGAGCTTCGACTGTTTCCAGCGTACGGTGTTTGATACGTTTTTTGCGAAGCTTGATAAATGAATCATCACCAACCAGGTTATCCATACAGTTCAGGAAAAACGGAATGTTATCGAAATTAAGCCCCCCCAACCCCTGGTTACGGATTTGGAAAAACTGGTCGGATATGAAATCAATATCGGCAATCACGATAGCATTGACTGACTTGGTGTTGCCGGTTGTTACGGTAGTGTCATCTCCGGCGGGACCACCTTCCGAGCCCATTATCCGGGCTGCCAGGATATATGTTTCGTTAGTCGGGGAACGACGAGGGTTGCGGTTGAGATTAAATGTCATCCCAAAGAACCCTCTTCGTACCAGCGCTTGAAACGGCAATACCCCCGACAGACGGCCGGTGCGCAATAGGGGTTGAAATTCAAAAGGACTGTCCAGACCTTTGAAAATATATCCCGGGTACAGCATCACCAGTTCCTGGAGTCCGGCACTGGCAGGATTCAGGTCATTGAATGCCTCGGTGGTCTCGTTGCTCTGTGAGACAAAAATAATTTCCGGCTGAAGCTGGGTCAGGTCTGGATGAGGATTGTACGCATCCCAGGCAATTTGTGATGAGTTCCAGTTAACCCCGATATCGCGCATCATTTTTTGTATGTCGCCTTTCTCCGGGGGGGCGGGTTGGTTTTGTCCCATGAACGGGTTCCGCATGGCATCAGCAGGTAAAGATGGCGATAAACGGATGTTAAATGTCGGCAGGGGATCAACCAGCAATAAGGTTGGATGACCACTTAAAATATATGCTTCGAGATTATCCAACTCTTTTTGGGAAAGCGATGAAGGCAATACGACCAGCAACCCATCGTATGATTCGGTAATTGAGTCGGATGCCGAGACCTGCACAACTTCGTATTGTTTCTTCAGTTCTTCGACAACAGGCCAGGGCGGGGCGCTGCTCATTGTGTTGAAGTCAAATCCCCCGAATACTTTTGCCTGTGTGGAAAGAATGCCGATACGTTTCCGTTTTCCCCCGGCTACTACCCGGATGGAACGAATCAGCTCGTATTCCACCGGTAACCCACGTTCCATGAACGGGATTACTTCTTCTTTGGCTCCGCAGGTAAA
Organism: Candidatus Zixiibacteriota bacterium; assembly: GCA_024275255.1. GTDB lineage: Bacteria > Zixibacteria > MSB-5A5 > GN15 > FEB-12 > JAJRZL01. Next base: position 30,492 of record JAJRZL010000001.1, read on the forward strand.
AGCTACCCCAAGGAAAATATCAGCGGTACTGGTACGGGCGCTTTCAGTGGAAAGCACGGTACGTGGGGCAATCCCGAACTTTTCACGAGCATCCCGGGCTTCCCTGGTATAGGGTTCGGTATCATGTAAATAGACTTGTATTTTATTGCCACCGATAGCATCCATTTCCTGTAGAGTGCTAATCAGGTTTGCCCGTGCTTCAACATACGCCCGCGGAACATCAGGTGAAATGAATGCCTGAATAAAGACCGGGTTGTCATCGGGGAGATCGTGAATCATCTGTTTGGTTTCGCTGGAAAGTGAATGGAGCCGTTCGGCGGTGGTATCGAGCCGGATGCTTTTACTACCGAACAGGGAATTAAAGCTGATAACGGCAACGACCAACGCAACCGACCGTACCAGATGATGCACCCAAAACTTGTACCCCCCAGCTTCTACGGGCCAATGACGGCGACCAATGAGAATTGTGTTCAGATATAGAAAGACACCAATGATTGACAGGAAATAGAGTAACCCCGAAAGGCTTACCACTCCCCGGGTAAACTCATTGAAATAAGAAAAGACACCCAGCGGTGCGAGAAAATTTTGCACCGAATCGCTGAATACCCATGTCGGGGAGTTAACAAAAACAAAGAAGGAGCAAAAGATAGCACCCAGCACAAATGCTAAGGTAGTGTTTTTCATGAGTAGTGAAGCAAGCATCCCGATAGAAAGCATGGCTGCGCCGATAAACCAGTACCCCAGATAGTTGGCGAACATCAACCCAATATCGGGGCTCCCCAGCCAGAATAACACTAACACATGACTAAGTGACAACAACAGCGAAACGGAATATATACCCAGTACGGCAAGGTATTTTCCCAGTACAATTTCAAGGTCGGTTGCCGGCAGGGTGAAAAGCAGTTCGTCTGTGCCGTGTTGTCGTTCTTCCGCCCAGACACCCATAGTAAGTGCCGGAACAAAAAATAACAGGAGAAAGGGAAAGAAGTAATTCAACTGGTCGAGGTTTGCTAGGTTTGCTGCAAAAAAGCGTTCCTGCCAGAATGCTGCCGCCGCACTCAGGAAGATAAAAAGGGTAATAAAAACATACCCGGTGGGAACGCTGAAATAAGACAGCAGGTTGCGCTTGGCAATGACTTTGATTGCCTGAGTATTAATGTTCATCGCTCCCCCCTTCCGTTGTGGCTTCAGTCGTTGCCATACCGCCATAATCAGTCATCTTGTAGAAGCTTTCTTCAATGGTGCTGGAGCCGGACAGCTCGTCGGGGGTGCCGTCGAACCGTAACCGACCGTTGTGAATCAGCAACACCCGCTGGGCGACCGCTTCCACTTCTTGGAGAATATGCGTTGAAAGGAGTACGGTTTTTGTTTGAGCCAGTTGCTTGATATTATCCCGGAAATCCCGAATCTGGTTCGGGTCGAGTCCTGATGTCGGTTCATCCATAATCAGAACTTCGGGGTCATGCAACAATGCTTGTGCCAAACCTACCCGCTGACGGTATCCGCGGGAAAGTTTCCCGATTGGTTTTTCCATTACCAGTTGCAACGAACATATTTCGTTGACTTCATCAATACGCTGTTTGAGCCTGTGGCCGGTAAGCCCCCGAACTTCCCCAAGAAACTGAAGCATCTCCAGGGGGGTCATGTTGTCATAAAGGGGACCGTTTTCCGGAAGATACCCCAGTTTCCGGGCTGCTTCCAGCCGGTCTTTATTGACACTCAGACCGGCAATGAACGCTGCACCGGAGCTGGGAGCAAGGAAACCGCTCAGTATTTTCATTACGGTTGATTTACCTGCTCCGTTAGGTCCGAGAAACGCCACTAATTGACCTTTAGGAATGGAAAATGAGATATCCTCGATTGCCACGAAAGCGCCGTAGTACTTCGTTAAGCCTCGAGCTTCGATCATTGAGCCGTTAGATTCATCTGCCATCAAGCCTACCTCATTATTATCGGTAACATGTACCCGTTGAACCCTTTCTTTTTACCCATGCGATATGTATATGAACGTATCAGTATAGGGTTGAAGTGTTTTTCTGTCAAGGAGTTATCGGTGTGATGACCTGTTGCCGGGCAGTACGAGTAAATCCCCCGGTGGGAGGTTCTGTCCTCTGTTAATACACTCATTTTTATAATAATCTGCTTTTATACTTCGAACAACCAATCAGATTATTATAAAATGGAGTGTGTGGTAGGTTCCAAATGGGAGATATAAAATAATGGAACTTATAAACTAACAAGAATGACTACGTGACTAATAATTTTACTTGTTATGCTATTTGATTGTCAACTGTTAGAAATGTCTGGTCAGTCCGACACTGGGCAGAATACCGGTGTCGTAAATGTAGCCATCGATGGTGTTGATAATAGGATTTGCATGGTTTGTGATATTGGAAATGGATAGAAAGACTTTCGTATCGCCAAAATTAAACATCGCCTTGATATTTAACATGCCATTCACCGGGAATCGTGCTGAGTTTTCCCTTGCCAGTGATTCTGTATAGTATTCTTCACTATACCGGTTTTCTCCGTAAAAGGTCGAATTATCCGGGAAAGGAGTGTAGTTGAAACCTGAGCGGATACCCAGTTCGGCGCCAAGAGAGAGTAGCTTGTTAACTCTGTATGTCCCCTGAGTGAGAAATTGGTGGGTAGCGCTCAATTCATACGGGACTTTGACACCGTTTGTGGTTTTTACAGCGTGCGTGTATCCGTAGAAAGAATATATATCCAGACGACCGGATAGGAGGTTTTTCTTTGAAAAGGAAATATCACCACCGATAAAAGAGGTACTTCCGGATGACTGAGTAACCAGAAAACCGTCGGAGACGGTTCCATCGGGATTGACATACGAAAACTGGGGAGTGACAACCGGAAGATTGGTAATTGATTTTGAGAAAATCCCAAAGGTAAATGCCTCGGTGGCATATTGTGCGGAAAGGAGTTTCGTATGGATAGGTTTCAGCTTGTCCAAATCTGCCTGGATAAGCACCTGGTAAGGTTCTAAAATCCGGTTGGTCTGGTTTTCGGCAAAAGTACCATAGAAAAAGCTGACCCTGTTGGTTTCATCTATCGGTATTGTCGCTTTCTGCCGGACAAGGAGTGCAGAGCCGTTTTCAAGAACACCAAACTGTTCCAGCCGAGTACCGCTCTGCAGACGAACTGCACCAATATGATATTCATAGGAAGCAAACAAAGCCGAGGTGACCTGTGGCCGGTTACCGGAATATGTTCCATACAAGACATTGAGCTCCGGCTGGTAAGTAAACGGGTTGTCACTGTTGGCATCGGGAGGGAGAAAATTCCAGTTGCGTTGTGTTAACTCGATTTCCCGTCGGCTGGTGTTTTCAACTTGTCCGCCGAGGGATAATTGAGAGTTCCCGAGCAATATATCGGCTTGCACGGAACCTTGTGTTATCCAATGGTAGGTTTTGAGGTTCAAATGGGTACCTAATGACTTGTTGGTAGTCGGTGGTAACGCACGATATTCTTCTCTTCCGGTCCGCACTGCTCCACGAGCCTGAAGTAACAGGCGGTCATACACAGCATCATAACGAACCCCGACAAAGTGCTCCTCGGTGTGTAAATACGTATCTATCCCTTCGGGGTTAGCTTTGGTGCTGCCGGTGTTATATGCAAGGAAATCCCGGACGTGGTACTGGTCAATCATCAGGTAATGTCGCGGGGAAAGTTTTACCCCGGTGGATAAAAAGATATCCTGGAAGTTAGTAGGTGGAATGGTTCGCCGACCGGATTTTATATCGAACTGATTAACCAGTTTATCCAGTACAGATTTTCGCAGTGAACCAAGGGCAAAGAACTTTGAATTTCCAACCGACCAGCTCCCGGTTGCTTCAATCAGCGACAAGTTGAATTCGCCTTTTAGTGATTGGTTAAACGGCTTACCGGTTTCAAATAATACTGCCGATGACTGCTGAAAACTTGCCGGTGTACCCTGACTGTAAAACTGCATTTCCTTGATGACCGGGGCGGGGATGACGGTAAAGACTCCGTAATGGTTGGGATTATACCCGATTTCGATACCATTAATAGAGTATTTCGGTGATGTGCCGTTGATTCGCAATTTTGAAGAATGGCTGGAGCCTTCACGGGTGACATGCGGTTGCTTGATAGCGCTGACCGGGTTCGTCTGTACCAGAGAAGTTTGAGCAGCTTTTTGTATGCTTACTTTATTGTATGTGGTTTTCTTATGGGAGGTGTTATCCGTGGGAACCACCCTCATTGTACCCATATCGAGGAGTTTGGGTAGTAAAACTACGTTAAGAATAATTTTTTCTGAATTTCCAGTAAGCGGAACGATTGTTTTTTCATACCCGATAGCTGAAATATAAAGTGCTAATTGACCGGGTGGATTAGGGGGAATCTGTAAATAAAAATTACCCGCGGTATCGGTTGCGGTTCCTTTATATATAGTGGAATCGTTTCTGATAATTACCGTAGCTCCAAAAACCGCATTGCCGTAGGGATCTGTAATCTGTCCGGTTACTTTTCCGGTTGTCGTATGTCCGGCCACAGGAAGTAACAGGACCGCTAACAATAGAATTGATAAAAACTTGAACAGGTTCTTATATGTTGACTTCGTATCCACACTCCCTCTTAGCTCAAAGAGTATGCCGGATTGTAAAAAATGCCGTAAAAGCCTTATCTTGTTATGTGTCTTATAATTACCAGCCTGTTGGAAGATTGCACAGTATGAATTGAAATATCATGTATGCAGTTGAAGTCATTTTTCTTGAGTTTGATGTCTTATCCGGGAGATAGTTTGTTATCTATTACTTGTTATGTTATATTCATTCAATGGCATATACAGGAGAACTGGCTGGTCTGGCTGCGGCGCTGCTTTGGGCAATAACATCTATCTTTTTCGCTGAAGCTGCCAAGCTTGTTGGCTCTTTTTCGGTAAACAAAATTCGCCTGTTGCTGGCTGTTTGTATTTACACCATTATGTTATTGTTACTTGAGGGGCAGGTCTTCCCTGATAATATAAACTCTCAACAGGTTATGTGGCTGGGGTTGTCGGGGTTGATCGGGCTTGCCATTGGTGATGGCTGTGGTTTCAAGGCGCTGGTGATGATTGGTCCGCGGCTGACCACCCTCTTATATTCAACCGCCCCTATTTTTGCAACTATAATTGCCTGGCTGTTTCTCGGGGAAAAACTGCATATTCTTGATATACTCGGAATTGTTCTGGCAATCAGCGGGGTAAGCTGGGTAGTTGCGGAACGACGGTTTTCAAACAATAAACATACTGTGGCAAAAGGTCATCCCGATGAAGGAACTCTTTTCAAGGGGGTGCTGCTGGGATTGGGAGCAGCATCGGGACAGGCAATCGGGTTGGTGCTGGCAAAAAAAGGAATGGTTTTCGCCGGAGAGTCTCTTTCTCCGCTTTCGGCGTCGTATATTCGGATGCTTTTTGCGCTGGCTGGTATTTGGTCGCTGTCAGCACTGCGAGGAAAAA
>JAJRZL010000139.1 GCA_024275255.1 Candidatus Zixiibacteriota bacterium
ATAGCCAGCATAATCCCCAGGGTAACTAATGAGCCCATCACCATAGCAAAAAAACAAATGGGAAATGCTTTATCTAATTGTTTCACCCTTCCTGAAGCAGTATATGCCCCGACGATAATCATAATGAGGATTGCCAGTGCAATCAAAGGAAGCGAATCAAGGTCAAAAATAAATTCGAGCGCATAACCGACAGCAATCAACTGGATAAATGCCCGTACCGACCCCAATGCCATATCCTTGGCAACCGGAATACGCCAATACCTGACAAGGATAATAGATACGACCACCAACGCCAGTGACAACAATACCTGCAGATAATTGGGTGATGTCATTTCAATTTCCTCTCTCGATACATTTTGCCCAGCTCGGTTGCGGGATTGTTGATAATCTGCTCACAGGGACCGGACTCAATCAGCTTTCCGTTGACAAGCAACAACCCCTCTCCCCCCATCCGAAGTGCTTGCTCAGGGTTATGAGTAACCATCAGGACAGTAAGATTGGTATGGTTTACAATATCTTTTATTGTCAGTTCGATTGCTTCGGTATAGGTTGGGTCGAGGGCTGAGGTCGGCTCATCAAGCAAAACAATTTCCGGCTCGGTGGCAAGTAGTCGTCCCAACGCTACCCGCTGTTTCTGACCGACAGAAAGCGTATCAACATCCATGTCAACCAACTCCGGGGCAATCTGCACCTGCTCCAACAACCGGTTGACATCATCCTCCTGAAGAGTGTTCCGGGCATAGAGAAGATTGTCCCGAACCGTACCGGGAAACATGTGGGGAGTTTGAAACAGGTAACCGATTTTACAACGAAGCTGACAGGGTGAATACTCGGTGGTGGGTTTGCCATGAAACAGAACTTCTCCCGATGTCGGTTCATCGAGACGATTCAGTAACCGGAGCAGTGACGATTTCCCGGCTCCTGATGGTCCGATTATTATATGAATATTACCGGAGGTAAACGCATAGGTAAATTTGTCAACAATTATGGTATCATTGACAATACGGGAAAGGGAACGTGTTTCGAGTATATATGATTTTGCCATCACTCGGATTCATCCTTTGTGGAGTCATCGAAATACAGGAAACGGTCCAGCAGTTTTATAAACCCGGACCATCCCGGACCATCCTGTTTTAAGCGGATATGGTCAATCGCACCGAGTTTCGAGTCGATTTCATCACAGTAATACAAGACAAACGCCTCAGGCATCATCGGTCTGACCGGGGTTTCAAATTCTCCCTGATGAGATAATATCAAGTGGCGAAGTTTCGTTAATAGTGAATCGGGAAAGGTTTCGATAGTATGTGCCCGTTCATATATCCACGTATCAGCAATACAAATATGGCCTACCAGCCTGCCTTGGTCGGTATAATCTATCGAAGCGGTAATTCGATAGGTGTCAACTTTTCCGATATCATGCAATAACCCGCCAAAGATGAGATAATCCTTGTTGAGATAATCATACCCTTCCGCTACTCTCAACGCCAGTTCGGCGACATTCGCCGAGTGTTCCGACAAACCGCCGATAAAAGCATGATGCCAGAGTTTTCCGGCTGCCGCACTGAGAAAACGCTCAAAAAACGGTTCGTCTTCCCAAAACGTATTGAGAAGCTGCTTGATGTAGGTATTTTCAATTTTATCAGTCAAGGCGATAATTCTCCGGCGTCGCTCTTCTATCGGCTGTTTTGAATAGGGCAGGATATCTTCCAGTGAATATTCCTCATCAAGAGCCAATCGAATACGATCAACACGCAGTTGCAATCGCCCCTGGTATTCACTCGCTACCCCACGAACTTTTACTACCATGCCGGTTTCCAGCTCGGCAAGGCAGAACTGATCCGGTTCCCAGATAACCGCCGGTATCCTGCCGGAGCTGTCGCCTAATTCGAGTGAGACATAATGCCCTTTTGAGTATTCGCGTACTTCATAGCGTCGTACGGCAAAGAACCCCGTAATAACATCACCCGGTGACAAATCTGCTATTTTTTTGGAATCCATACGAAAAGTATACAGCGGGAACGCACCTCGAGCAAGGGGTTAACTGAAGAAATTACTCCCGTCCCATCGCTGCCATATCAGTGTATGACAGCTTTATATATCAAACCATATCGTTATTATCAGAG
>JAJRZL010000140.1 GCA_024275255.1 Candidatus Zixiibacteriota bacterium
CGTCGAAAATAGAAGAGCAAATCCGTGCTATTGATCCTGATAACATGACCCCGATGCAGGCATTTGATTTCCTCCGCCGGTTAAAAGAGGAACTGGAGTAGATATTGCTTACAAAAAAGACAAATAACAAACCCTGGATCCGCCCTCTCCCGGAACGAGTAGTCAACAAGATTGCCGCCGGGGAAGTAGTCGAACGACCTGCGGCAGTGGTAAAAGAGCTGGTCGAAAATGCTGTCGATGCCGGGGCAACCAAAATTGATATTATCATTGAAAAATCCGGCGCCAAGTCTATCAAGATTGTTGACAACGGCTGCGGTATCCCGGAAGAACAAATCGAAATAGCCTTTTCGCGTCATGCTACTTCCAAGATATCATCATTCGACGATTTGAACGCTCTCTATACCTATGGGTTTCGAGGGGAAGCGTTGCCGTCGATTGCTTCTGTCTCACGGCTTCGTATGGTGTCCCGAACTTCAGATGAGACTTCGGGTACGGAAATAATATACGAAGGTGGTGTGCTGCTGTCTAAAAAACCAATTGCTGCTCCACCGGGGACAACAGTTGAGGTGGAGAACCTGTTTTTTAATACTCCGGCAAGACGTAAATTCCTCAAGTCGGAAGCTACCGAGGCTCGACATGTATCCCGCACCGCGATGGCATTAGCAATCGGGAACAGCGGTGTCGGGTTTACCTTTATTATGAACAACCGCAAAATCTTTTCCTTCTCTTCGGATTTGTCACTTGCCGATCGGGTAGCCACCGTTCTTGGCAAAGACAGAGCCTTTATCGAGTTTGACAAACAAGTGGGGGAAATAGTGGTTCGGGGATGTATCGGGTTACCGGAGATGGCACAGCACAATCGGTATGGGCAGTTTATCTTTATCAACGACCGGTATATTCAATCTCCGGTATTGTCCCATGCGTTTCAAGCCGGGTATGGTGAGCTGTTGCCGAAGGGGATGTTCCCGGTTGGAGCGTTGCTTCTTGACGTTCCCCCGGAAGAGGTTGATGTCAATGTGCATCCCTGCAAAACGGAAGTACGGTTATCGAAAGAACGGGAAATCCATGACATTGTCTATCATCTAGTGAAAGAAGCACTACAGCAGGATGGTATTATCCCGTCATTTTCTGTCAGTAGTCAAAAGGAATCATCATCAGGCTCGTTATTTACCCAACAGGAAAACGCATCGACACCGGAGGCAAAACAGTTTGTAATTCCGGGTGTTCATCAGCGGGAAAAAATCAATATTGATTCATTGTCGGAGTTGTATCGCCCCCCTGCAAATACGCCACCATCAGATCTTTCGTATGAGACTATTACCATCAACAGGGAAACCGGAGAAGTTGTTGACCAGATAACGGTCGATACTGGTTCCGATGAAACAGCTGGTCCCTCGGAAGGTTTTCGTTATCTGGGACAATTTAATAACCTGTACTTACTATTACAAGCGGGAGATGATTTGTATATTGTCGATCAGCATACCGCACATGAGCGGGTACTGTTTGAAGAGTTGCTGAAGAAACTTGCCGAGCAATCAATACATGGACAAAACCTGTTATTCCCGGTACAGGTGGAGTTGACCCCGGAACAGTTGGCATTGTTCGATGAGTATGAGCAGGTGTTTAATCAATCCGGCTTTACTGTCTCACAATTTGGAGGAAGGACTGTCAATATCGAAGCTGTCCCGACAGTACTGGCGAAGAAATCCCCGCAAACAGTTTTTATGAACATCCTCGACGATCTCGCTTCTCTTCGTGAGACAGGTTATGATATGTCCAAGGCAATGGCACAGACAATGGCATGCCGGTCGGCAGTGATGGAAGGTGACTCGTTGAGCGACCGGGAAGCTACCCATTTGCTGAAAGCTCTCCTGCAGTGTAAAAACAGGTATTCCTGTCCGCATGGCAGGCCGACCTTTATCAAAATGACAAAAGCTGAGCTTGATAAACAATTCGGACGTGGATAAGACACGGAACATACCTGTTATATGTGGTCCGACAGCATCCGGGAAAACCGGAGTGGCAGTTGCTCTGGCGAAAGAATTTCCGGTTGAAATAGTCTCTGCCGATTCCCGGCAAATTATCAAGTATCTCGATATTGGAACAGCCAAACCAACACCCGAAGAGCGCGCACAGGCTGTTTTTCATCTGGTTGATAGTATCGATCCGGGAGTACGATACTCTGCATTTCAGTTTGTAACTGATGCCAATCGTGTGATTGATGATATTTATACTCGTAACCGTATTCCCCTTGTTGTGGGCGGTACTGGTTTATACCTGCGGGCATTGACTGATGGTATTGTTGAAATCCATAGCGACGACTTTTCCATCCGGGAACAATTAGAGCAGGATATGGAAAAACTGGGACCACAGGCAATGTTTGAACGGCTGGAACAAATTGACCCGCTCGAAGCAGCGAGCCTTCATCCGAATAATAAAGTCCGGGTTATTCGCGCTCTGGAGATATTCTATTTAACCGGGAAAACCCGTTCGGAACTGTCGGCTACTTCCGAACAACATAAAAGCCCGTACTCGTTTACATATTATTGCCTGTCACCGGACCGTGAACTGCTGTATGAGCGTATTAACACCCGAGTTGACGAAATGATTGCGCAGGGATTGTTGCAGGAAATTCAAACACTCATTGATAGCGGATGGAAAGAAGCGCTTCGTCGGGCAAATGTTATCGGGTACAGTGAATTGCTTGATTATTTGGAAGGTCTATGTACTTTGGACGATGCCGTTGCAACAATCAAGCGCAATACACGCAGGTATGCAAAACGCCAGACGACCTGGTTCCGCCACCAGACGGATTGCATGTTCTATAAGAGTGCGGAGGAGTTATCGGAGGTTTTGCGTGATTATCTGAAACGGTATTCTTTGACGTAGTACGTAAGGACTTTTTATTGTCCTGACATGAAAGAATCAGGTCAATAACGAACCTCACTTGCAAGATGATAAGGATACATAATATAGATTACTACAATCTATGTCATTTCCGCAAAGGTGGGAAACCGGTTTTCCATAATAGGATACTGGACCACGCCTTCAAGGGTTTATTGAAAAAACTCAATATGTTCTTTCAAGCATCTTTCGACACCGCTCGGTGTGACTTGAAAGTTATTGTCATTCAACAAGTCATGCAGGGCGGAGTCGAAGCATAACACCCACAAAATAACTGTTTCAACAAACCCTTCAAGAGTGTTGAAAAAGAGGGTGACTAATAGTAGCTCACCACCAATACAGAAGCGACAGCTTCATTACTAAATCATTTGCCGAAACGCTCACTTTTCCGTAGCTTCTACGCAAGAAAAGGAGAACCGTTATGAAATTACAGTACCTTGCA
>JAJRZL010000141.1 GCA_024275255.1 Candidatus Zixiibacteriota bacterium
ACCTGATGAATGTATTGATATACCAGCCCATATACTATAATCAATGTGACATGATTAAGTATAGCAATAATATGGCTTCAACAATTATTATAGTTTTGATTTATGCTCTGGCTTATTATATATTTCATATCCAATTTTGGGATATTTCTTATAAATGATATTTAATTCTACTTCTTTAGACTTTACTTTCTTTCTAAGTAATTTATTTTCACTTTTCAGCTCTTTAATTGTTACTTCATGTTCTTTGATAATATCGCGAAGTTTCTTTATATCGTTTTTGTGTTTCTGTACCGTGTTGTTATACTTCCTCAATTCACATGATAATTCAATATTATTCAGATGTTCGTATAGTGCTTTATTTACATAATCATTTTTTGGATCAGTTAAAAATTCCTCCAGATATTCCATATATTTATATTGCTGGTCAAGCATATCTACTACTTTATTCAACTTAGATTTTAACAGGCATCTTTCTTCGCTGTCGAAGCTATCTCTTACAGTAATTGACAATTCATAAATTGCAAAATATCTATCTATTACATCTTCTCTCAAGGACACAAACCCCATAGCACTCTCCTTTTTATTTCGTTAATTTATTTTATATGCCATTATATAATGTATAATAATAATATTATTGCGCTATCGTCATAACAAAACAAACACCCCCAAGCGTGCTGTCTTCAATATGAATGGAACCGCCCATATCTGTTATTATTTTATACACAGTCGGCAACCCCAACCCGGTCCCGGCTTCTTTTGTTGTAAAATATGGAGTGAATACTTTTTCACGAAGCTCTTCTTTTATACCGGGACCATCATCGGCAAAGCGGATTTGTATAGAATTATCCTTTTTATATGCTGCTATATGTATTACACCGGGTTTGCCATTAAAGGCTTCGCGTGAGTTGTTGAACAGGTTGGTAAAGAGTTGTTTCAATTTATCGGGATCAGCCGTAATAGTAAGATTCGGCTCTGTTTCCATATGGAGCGTAATTCCAAGCGGTTCGGCTTCAACACGAAAATAACTGCCGATTTCTTGTAAGAAGTTCGACAAATCAATTCGTGTCTGTTGTTTTTTTTCATCACGAGCCAGTGCTAAAAACCGAGTGATAATCTCGTTGAGCCGACGTGTTTCCGAGCGGATATGTTCCGTCAGGGACAGGAAATCCTCCTTGTTTTGTTCCGGGACATACTCCACCCCTAATCGTTGTGCGGCAATAGAGATAGCATTGAGTGGATTGCGGATCTCATGTGCAACACCGGCAGCAAGGTTCCCCAACTCTGACAGACGCTTCCGTCGAGTGGATATTTGTTCATATTCTTTTAACCGGGTAATATCATACACTACAATAACGAGATTTCTTACTTTCTCTTTCCCGGGCTGAAATGATGATACCGTAAATAGTATTGTCTTACTTGTTCCGTTAACCGTGATTCCTAATTCCTGATCTGTTGAGGATTTCTCCCACTCAAATAACTGTGATAATTTCATATCAGATGCAAACGGCAATTCATCCCAGTGATGACTGGTGATATCCTGTACCCCGAATATATCCATAAACGCCCGATTAGCCATTGTTACCATACCGTCAGTATCAACCGTTGCCACCCCGGTATGCATCTGGTCGAACACTGTGTCGGTGACAGACTTGATTTCCGTATATCTTCGAGTTATTTGTCGTCGTTTCTGCCGACTGTTCACATACAGTAACCCCAGCAACAACACTCCAAACAGTGCAAATGCAAGCAATATCATCTGACGGTCAAACGCCCGTGAAACAGCATAATACCCGTCAAGTGACAGCCCGACCCGAAATAGCCCAAACGGATATTTATCGGTAGCAAATGGTCGGACCAACTCCAACACCTGCCGTCCCTGAAAATCATAGAGACGGTGCGAAATCGTATCGCTGTCCAGCGCCGCTTGTAAAAACGGATCAGATTCGATGGCAAGCAACTGACCTGTCTTCCGCGATGAAAATATGATGCCTTCCGTTGACTGGTAAATAATATATTCCACCCCGGTTTCGCGAGCCATTTTTTGCACCAGGTAACCAATTTGCGTTTGGTGAAGGGCTTCGGTGTAATACGACGCATCGGCGGTAATGACAATCACCCGGTCCAGGGTGTTGGTAATTTCAATGTAATAGTGGATAGCATGGTTCAGCTTTGCATTTTCTTCAAGCAGGAGGATATAGTTTTCTTCGGGATCGGCAGTTAACGCTTTCAGCTCTTCGATAACAAAATCTGGTAAGTTTGTACGTTCCGCATGTCCGATACCTTTTGCCAGTATGTTTCCCTGCAGGTCACAGATATATACTGCGTAGAGATTATGACGGATGGCGGTTTGAGTCAATCGTATATCAACATCAGTATCAATAACAAAATCTGATACAATTGTTACGATTTCACTGTATCGCTGATGCACCAGATAATCGGCAAATGATTCGGACGAAATAGCATTTTCGGCAGCTTGAGCCAGCGCTTCGGTGAATGCGGTTCCCTGCAGGATAAGCAGTTTCAGACTGTCGTTTCGGCTGGTGCGAATACCTGTCCAGGTGAACACGAAAACCAGGATGGCAAGGATAACAGCTACAATAACGAGTATGCGTTTGTCGTATCCGATAAATGCGGTTTTTGATTCATGCTGCATGTGATGAAATTACATACACCACTTAGCAACAGCAACTAAAATCAATATCCGTCACGTTATGAGTCGTGATACGATTCAACTGCACTCATACCGTGACCGACTGCGCTTTTGTCTCTTCATCGGCAGCAATTCTCTTTATGACTGGAATCGAGATAACAAACTCGGCTCCGTCATTGAACTGATACGCAATATGCCCGTTATGCAAGTCCATTATTTTACGGCACGTTATCAGCCCAATACCATGACCTTTTCTCTTAGTGGTGAACCGTTTGTTGAACAGGGCATCGGTAAACTGTTCAGGAATCCCCGGACCGTTGTCATGCACCGATACGCTTACCTGTTTCGTTTCGCCATCAGCGGTTATACCGGTGGTGATGGTTATCCGCTTTTCACCCTCAATCGTTTCCAGCGCATCGGCGGCATTATAGAGAATATCCACCAGAGCCTGTTGAATCAACCCGATATCAAGTTCGACAAGGGGGATACCGGTTGTCAGATTTGTCTCAATCGTAATCTTGTCAAATCGGTTTTGCGGTTTCAGAAAAGCAAGCACATTTTCCACAATCTGGTTGATATTCACCGGTTCAAACGATACATCATCAGGATTACTGTCGATTAACCCGTCGGAGAATTTGGCTATTTTATCCACAGTCGTTCGCATAATTTCAAGTCGTTCCATTGCTTTGTCTTGCTTCCCGCCTTTAAGAAGCATCGGCATCAACTCCACATTGCCCATTAATACCGAAAGGTAGTTGTTGATTTCGTGAGCAATATCACCTGCCATTTCGCCTCTCCGATAATACCTGTCAAGACGAATAAGCATTTCCTGGAAGCTTTTACTTTCTGATATGTCCTTTACCAGATATAAATATGCCAGTAATGTCCCATCTTCCGTATTCACCGGAGAAGAGACAACATACGCCGGGAATACCGAGCCATCACACCGTTTTCCCAGCACTTCAAAACCGGACTCTTCGCCATGCCTGCTGTCAGCATTGATACCCTGTAAAGGAGTAGTAAAGAAATCATCTATTTTCTTTCCGATAACTTCCTCAGCCGAATAGCCAAAAAATTCCATTGCCTTCCGGTTGAACACAACGATGTTATTTTCAAGGTCCGTCGTGACAACTGCAACCGGTGAGCTGTCGATTACCGTTTTCAACAATTGCTGTGATTCTTGTAAACTCATGTGTGCCTCGTGCAAATGTATATCATATTCCTCAATTTTCTTTTGCTCTGCCAGCAATGACTTGGATAAAGTATTGAATGCTTTTGCCAAGCGTTGCACTTCCTCTTCTCCCCCGGCTTCGATAAGGTAATACAACTCGCCGGTCGATGTTTTTTCCAGTCCCCGCAAGAGCCGTTGATAGGGTTGTGTGAAACGACGTATGAGTAAATAGATAGTGAGCAAAGCAGTCAACGCTGCACCCAGAAAAAGGACAAACAAAGCATACTTCAACGCCGATTTATGAGTCAGTAGTAAATCATGATCCTGTACGACAACAAGCAACGCTTCGTTGTCCCGGTCATCATCTATCGGGTGACTGTACACGAGATAATCA
>JAJRZL010000142.1 GCA_024275255.1 Candidatus Zixiibacteriota bacterium
GCAATCAGTATTTGTAAATATGACCAAATCTGAGTTAGAACCATTACAGGTTGTTATCACTTGCGGGAACCCTATCCGACAACGATTACCGGGTGAGAAGGAAACAGAGCCGTCGCCATTGCCACCATCAGGTCCGCCCGGTCCGGGTGAGGTAAAGGTTATATCTGTCGGAGGACCTAAAAGATGGTCTGCCGAATTGGCGGGAGTTGTCCCACTGGGGAATGAACCATAATACACAACATGATCGGCGAAAACAAAGTTTGGTAATGTCACCGAAACACCGGATTGCGAGTTCACCGGCGGTACAAAATCCGAAGCGGCATAGAGTGTTTTACCGGGGTCGCCACCGCCGATTTGCGTTACCGTTCCGCCTAATTGAAGAATCCGGTCAATCTGGTCATAGGTATCTATTGTCCCGGTGTAGTCGCCATAGTTGGTGGTTACCGATGTAATATCGCATTCCGGATCAGTAATTGATACCGGTAAACATACTTGCGAGGGTTCACACAGGGAAACAGTCGTGTCATTGATAGTAACTTCCGGGGTTGAACCCGTGGTGACCTGCACGTAAGCAGTGTCAATCGTGTACTCACCAAGAATGTCTTCCGCGCGGAAGACAAATTCGTAAAGTCCGCTTCCTGATGGGGTAAAGCAATGGGTGGCATTCACCGTAGATAGTCCGGAATCCGGTGCAAAGGTTCCTTCGCCTGACAACATTTCAAGCCAGACCGAATCACCCTCGCAGTTTGGGTCGTGGGCTACGATATCAAAACAAACCTGGTTGGAAGAGCAAAGGATGATTGATGTATCCGGAAGGGTAAGTTCCGGCGGGTCATTGGCAAATGTTACTCTGATTACTAAATCCTGGTAATCTTCATCACCCCCATAAGGTAAATCTTCCCAGCAAATCAGGTATTCATGCGGTACTCCGGTGGAAAAGACCCAGGCGTGGTAGTATCCATCCCAGTTGAGGTCATTTTCGGTTAGCCAGGTATTCTGTTCACTGGGGAGATTCGGTTTCATGTAAAAACCGATAGAATCAAAAGTAGCAAACGTGAACTGAACACTGTCACCGGGAACATTGTTGGGACCGAAAAGCTGGTAAAAAATGGAGGTGTCACCTGCTTTATAGTATCCCGATGTTGCCCATACGGCAGAACCGGCTACTTCTATAACCATTTTGGCAGTATTGACGCCATCCAGTCCACAGAATACATCCCAGCCAAGTTCATCATTGGCGACATCAATGTTGTAACCAAGCGAATCGAGGTAGAATTGTAGTGTCCCTTCATCACAGAGTGCCTTGTTGTACACGGAATCCACCCAGAATTCCTTCCCCTGGGCGAAGACATTGCTACTTGCTGTGATGAAAATAAGTGTTACCAATAATGCCAATAAACAATACCGATATGATTTCATTCCCTACACCCTATATTTTTTTGATAGATTTATTTCGTGTTGTTACTGTTATAAAGGTTATAGTAATAACAGCCATGACCATTAATAGTAGAAAACTCACAAACAAACCTCTATTGCTTGTATAAATAACCTGCACTATAAAGAAGTAAAACAAGACATGAACAATCGTCCATTCATTACTCCCATGGTTACCAATTATGTCCACTATCAGAGTGTAAAAAAACATGCACCGCATCAGCGGCGACTCACCCGTTGCAATCACTCTGACATACTTAAATGTAAGCAAGAATTGAAAATAGGTCAAGGGAAAAGATGTTTTGAGAGCAGATTATAAAGATAATTTAACTGCCGTCGCGACAACAAGTATAATATTCCCTATGTTGTCCTATATGGGTGGCGGGATGCTACCCTTATTCTTTTGACAGGGAGTGTGCAATAAAACGATGTGCTTCTATAAGCTGTTAGTTTTTACTGTCTTATGTTATTGAGGTGTTCGTCTATGCTTTGATGCTCCCCAATTATATCTATTTTGTTGCTTTTTTATAATTCCGAACAAATTCCATCCGTTTTTTAAGTGACGGGTGGCTGTAAAACCAGAACTCAATGATAGCTGGTGGGTCTGGATCGGAGAGATTAAATACAGATAGTTTGTCAAATGCTTTGGCTGCCGTTTCTCCGGAAACACCAGTGACCTCCATGCCGAAAATATCTGCCTGATGTTCCATGATACGGCTGGCTCCATTTGTGATAGGTTGAAAGAAGAACATGATAACAGTCAGGAAAAGCATCACCAGCGGAAGTGACGCGATGTCATTTAATTTATCGAATCCAAATCGTTTTCTGAATTTGTGGATAATCGGATGAATGGTTTTGTCTGTCAACCAAAGCGAGAACATGATAAACATAATCGCAACCAATAACCCCCACCAGACATGGTGCATGACATAGTGTCCCATTTCATGACCCATGACAAACATGATTTCATCAGGGCTGAAGTTTTTGATGAGATTGTCAAACAACACAATCCGTTTCGTCCCGAATAACCCGGTGACATAGGCATTGACCTTGGTCGATTGTTTGGAAGCATTGACCTCGAATACATCCGCTCCCTCGATACCAACCTTGGAGGCAAGATTCAGCAGCTTTGTTTCCAGGGTTTTATCTGATACCGGTTGGAAATCATTAAACAGCGGTGAAATGACCACCGGAGCAATAATGATGAAAAAGACAGCAAAGGGGATAGCACCCAGAGAGAACAGCAACCACCATCGTCTGAACTTACCCACCAGCCAGTAAAAGAACCATACGGGGATAATGGTTGTGACACACCCAATTGCAAACCCGAGCAAATCTTCACCCCACCACTGCCAGAATGTTTGAGCCATAAATCCGTAATCGGATTCTACGATGAAGTTGCGATACACATTGAAAGGAAAATTCAGGATATAATCAGTTATCAGGAACAAAATCAAAAAGAGCCAGATAATAAAAAACCGTTTTTTCGCTACTTGTGCCAAGTTGCGGAGCCGTGCGGAAAACCCGGTAAACAGGATTACACACAACACACCGATAGTGACAAAGAAATTAACAAAACGCCAGATATTATTGAAACGGGAGTAGGAAATCAGTTTTGCTTTGCGTTCGGGAGACATAGGATACATTGATGTAGTGTCAGTGGTGGTCGTGGCAAGGGATTGTTGTAGAGAGTCTATTTCTATTTGTGTTGTTGTTTGAGTTTGGTGGTAATTCGTATCGGGAATGGTAATTGTGTTGGTGTCGGCAAAAGCAAAACAGGGCAACAGCGTTGCTAATACTATACTACATAAAACAGTTATCAATTTCATCATCTTGCTCCCATAGTTGCAATTGATAATTCTATGTCATTATATGTATTTTATAACGAATCACAATTATAATTGTTGCATTTGATGTTTTGTTGTTATGTTGTACGGATAGAAAGGATGGAAGTATTTCATGGCATATATTGACTACGTTTCTTACGACGATGCTTCTCCTGCTCTTCGGGAGTTATTTGACAAGTATAAAAGTCCCGATAAAGCTGTCCCGGCGAATATTGTCCGGATTGCGGGATATAACCCGAAAGCGATGGATTTTCATGTTCAGTTCTACCGTGCGATTATGTTTGGCAAGTCCCCATTATCCCGACAACAGCGGGAGATGATAGCGGTGGTCGTGTCGGCGTTGAACAACTGCCATTACTGAATTGAGCATCACTGGACCGCGTTGCGGTCGCTTGGTGGAGTTGATGATTCCCTGAAGGAACAATTGGTGACTGACTATAAATCAGCGGATATTTCAGATGAGGACAAGCTGATTCTGGAATTTGTTGAACTTGTTAACAGTGACGCTCCCTCGGTTACGCAAGAGTACATTGATAGACTGA
>JAJRZL010000143.1 GCA_024275255.1 Candidatus Zixiibacteriota bacterium
AACGTTGCGGGATGAGTCCGGTTATTACCTCATCGAAAAGTATCCCCTGCACTATCTTTCTACCGGTCGTGACCTTCTGCGGTTACAAGAGCCGTCTCCACCTGCATCAGGCTTGCTTGCTCTCGGTGATCCGGATTTTTCCTTCAACAACTCATCTCAACCACATTCAAAGAGCAATACAAGTGTACTATCCGCCAAAAGCAGGGTGGATTGCAGTTCATTGCTCAACGGCAATATACCCTCATTACCATATACCCGCCGAGAAGTTCAAGCCGTCGTGAAAAGGTGGGTACAAGCAACGAATCAACAATCTACTTTGCTTCTCGGTACTACCGCCAATGAAACAAAGTTCAAGCAAGTCGCCCCCGGCAAGCTCGTCATTCATCTGGCAACACATGGTTTTTTCAACCTGAATTGCATCAAAGAAAAAACAGAAAGCAGCGATATTTCAAAGGTAAATCCCCTGCTGTTATCGGGACTGCTGTTGTCCGGCGCTAATCAAAAAAAGTATTCACCGGACCAGCATGAAGTTGAAGATGGCGTTCTCACTGCGTATGAAGTAACCGAATTACCCCTTACCGGTACTCGGTGGGTTGTCCTTTCCGCTTGTGAGTCCGGGCTGGGAACAGTTACCGACGGAGAGGGTGTCTATGGCTTGCGCCGTGCTTTTCAAATGGCTGGTGTTCGTACGGTAATCAGCTCGTTATGGCTTATCTCCGATAGACAAACAGCACGAATAATGAGCAGGCTCTACCAATCAAAAAAACGGAATATCGCTATCACGTTCCGGGATATTGCCCTTCGGGAGATTAATAAAAACAGAGTACAACATTTACCGGACCATCCCTTTACCTGGGGAGCCTTTATCACTATTGGCGATTGGCAATATGGCTGGTAAAAAACGGATTGATTCAGTGAAGAATAACTGCAAACGGGTACACCACCTGTAAGGTATCAAAGTTGTCGATGTCACTAATAACAAGCTGGTAATTCCCCTGTTTCACAGGCACATTAAAATGAGCAAAGCCGCGTTCATCAAAATCAGTATAGTTCTCCATAGTGAGAAGCTCCGCTCCGGTTGACAAATCCCTGATAACCAGGCTGTAGGTATGGTTTTCTTCCGGATCGATATATACTTTCCCCTGTAACGTACTTGGCTCTCTTGGAATTATAAATTCCTGCGGTTGCGCTATGGAACGAACAGTCTCATAAAATTCAGCAGTAACAACCGGTAATGTCCGGTACGATTGCCATATTACTATTAACAGCAGCATCGCCGCCACGGCTATCCCCACCATCAGCATCCGTGCGGTTAACCATCGGGCAGATTTCGTACCTTCCAAGACGAAAGAACCAACTTCGGAATGAAGCTCCGAAATAAAAGGTGTCTTCTCACCGGAGACAAGCTGATTCATATCTCTTGGAAGCATTTGAATCTTATTGATAACCTCCCTGCAAATCGAACATGCTGCTATATGTTTGGCTAATTGCTCACGTTCCGTCAACTCAATAGATTGGAGGGCATTGGTGAATTTATTCAACTGCTCGGCATCAGGATGTTCACTAATCGGGTTTATCGAACTTTGCCATGACGCCACAGCAAACATGGTGTATTCTTCCTGATACACTTTTTGACATTCATTACAAGCTTCGATATGGTCAAATATTTCAGCTTTTTGCCGTTCTGTCAGCCTGCCGCCAAATAATGACGGAAACCGTTCCTGAATTGATTTGCAGTTATTATCCGCATTCATTAACCACACCATCCCACAAAATATATGCTCATATCTATTAGTCTGACTTTTTTACAAAAGGCTCTCTCTTTTTTCAATTTTCTTCAACTTTTCTCGTGCCAGTTTTCGACACTGCCACATTTTTCTTTTGATTGTTCCTTCGGGCATTCCCAGAAGTTTTGCTGCTTGTTTATAGGTACTACGCCCAAAAAAAATCGTCCGCCACAGTATTCGACACTCTTTCGGCAAAGCTAACAACACCTTACAGGCAATTTTACGCTTTTCAAACGTAATATATCTGTCCTCGAGAGAAGCTGAAGGGTCCACCAGGG
>JAJRZL010000144.1 GCA_024275255.1 Candidatus Zixiibacteriota bacterium
CCCGGTCGTTTTACTTCACCCTCGATATACACATATTTGTTGCGTTCGACTTCATTGATAGCGTACACGTAGAGCGAATCCCGGTCCTGGAGGAGGATATCACTGTCCTTGTCGCCATTGAGAATTGCTTTTATGTCTATCGGGATTACTTCCACCCGGTGATCCGGGTAGCGCCGGAATAAATCGGCACGTTCCATATACACATCGTATGGTTGCAGTTGTCCCCGTTCAAACAGGTCGGATATATGGGTGGAGTCGTTTCGTTCGTAATAGCCGGGATGTTTCACTTTCCCGAAAATAGCAACCATGTTGGTGCGGGCATCGAATATAGAATACACCGTAATCTGGTCACCATCTTGTAACGCAATATCATCACAGGTAGTGTCATCGCTGCAGCTTAAATTCAAGTCAAGAATTTCCCATTCACCATTAACCCCGACACGTTCCATCATCACCCGGTCAAGATAAGCAATGGGCGTGGTTCCTCCGGCGAGGGCAATTAATTCCTTGACTGTTTCTTCTCCTTTTAACTCGTAGATAGCTGAGCGTTTGATTTCCCCGCGAATCGCCACCCGTGCCCCGGCAACCGGTACAAAGACCGCATCACCGGTTTGCAAACGGATATCGGAAGCATTGTCACCCTTCAGCAGTAAATCGTATAAATCGATGGTAGCGACCGCTTTGCCACGTCGCATCAGCCGGATATTTCTCATCGAGCCACGTTGGGTGGGACCGCCTGCAGTAAAAATGGCGTTTAACACCGATGTCAACGATGACACCGTATAAGCACCCGGGTGCATGACTTCACCGGTTATATAGATTCGTATGGAACGAATTTTCCCTAATGATACTGTCAGTTCAAAATCCGAATAGACTTTTGAAAGCCTGGTCCGCAGGCGATTTTTGAACTGTTCGAGAGATAATCCCCACGCAACAATATCACCGACTTTGGGCAGGACGACTTTTCCTTCCCTGTCCAGGGTAAGATTGTATTCCTGGTCAACCCGTCCCCACAGGTATATGATAATATTGTCACCGGGACCAAGAATGTAGTCCTCGGCTGAAGCGATATCAACCGGGTTATCCATTTCCGGTAACATGCGAAACAGCTCCATGCCAAATGGACGAAGCTCATTGAACGGGGGAAGATGCGAGTTGTATGACTTATTTGGGGTGGTGATACTGTTGTTGGAAACACTTGATGAAACTGTTTTGGAATCTGTCATGGGACGTACCGGAGAAACTTCATCCTCAGAGAAAATCTTGGGGCTTTGGTATTGTCCCGCTTTATCAACAACAGCCTGGCTTTTACGATGTTTTTTCAGCAGTTCCGCTATTTGTTCCTGGCTGAGTGAGTTCAAATCTATCGCTTGCGTTTGAAACCACTGGATTGATATCAATACAATAATAATGATTATGAGTATAATCACCTTCCGCATAGTGCCTACCTTCCTGAATCAATTTGCCTTCCACCAGTTCGACTAAGCAACTGGCGTCAATATTTCCCTGTATAGCAAGCACAATGCCTATTGAATAATAACTCGGCAATATTATGTGGGACAGGTAGTTGCAGGAATTGTTCGCATCGTTATCGCATACTGGGAAGGCGAGAATGAGAAATCATTTCCTGCTTATACGGGAAGCTATTTCCTGTTTACTTCACATGATGCGAGAAGGTAAACAGAGGAGATAGGCAAAGTGTGCTAACTGTTCTTCAGTGTCTGTCGTATCTGGTCGTCAATCTCACGGTGCAACTTGTAGTTGGTGTTCCGGTCGGTTGTTATCTCGATAATTGTCGATTTGGTTTCCTGCTGGGCAGTGCGGTACACTTCGATAAAATCACTTACTGTTGAAGGTGATAGGTATTCAAGGTGAAACATCTCTGTTAACGCTTGAAATGTTAACCCGTGTGGTGTTCCCCAGTATGGTTCGAAGATGTCGGTCTTTTCTGCTATCGGGAGAAAGGAAAATATACCGCCGCCATTATTGTTGATAACAACAATGACAATCGGATGTGGTGCGGATGATACCATAGCCAATGAGTTCACATCATGCAGAAAAGCAAGGTCACCGGTTACCAGCGTGCATGGCTTCTTGTTACCGATGGCAAACCCAACTGCCGAGGCAATGGTTCCGTCAATTCCGCTGACTCCCCGGTTGCATCCGATTGTTACTGATGCAGGCAACGTGTGAACGAACATATCAAAATCACGAACAGGCATACTATTGGCAAGTAACAAACAGGTGTCATCCATGATATTACCGGCTACTAAACGAGCAACAGATGGTTCCGTTAACTGTTGGTTGTTGTCAATGGCTTCGGTACATATATGCTCTATGTCTGTTGCGTATGATTTGAATATCGGCAGAAGCGCATTATCTTTTTTCGCACTGGAAATAAAGGGCAAAAGAAAATCCACGAACGCTTTGAGATCACATTCGTAGCGGAGTGTTACCTGGTTATTGAAATCATAACGCCTCGGGTGCGGAGTAACATGGATAAAATGTTCGGGATTGGTTTTTTTAAGCCACTCCCATAACTGTTTTGATACCAGTTCTCCCCCAAGATGAAGAACTGTCGTGACAGGAGAACATTGTCCCTCGGACAGCTCGTAATGCAGAATAGAGGGGTAGTATGGAACACGGCAATGGGAAGTGCTTGCTGTTCGCAACCCGGAAGTACTATCAGCCATCAGGGTCCAGTTGAGAACTTTGCAGAGTTTTTCCACTGCTTCTTTTTCCTGCCGGGAGCGGAGTCGCCCGACAATTATCACCCCCTGCTCGGTCTTCTTTATTATGTCAGCAGCCGTTTCCAAAGATGGCAGCTCTGGAACCTGTACCGATTGGTGATATTGTGTGTACGGGGTGGTGGAAGTCATCCATTGCCTGATGGGTACGAGGTACTCTGAAAA
>JAJRZL010000145.1 GCA_024275255.1 Candidatus Zixiibacteriota bacterium
CGGTCGAGGCGGAAAGTGCGTTCTTCCTGGGAGCGTTCACAATAGGCGTTGATGTAATATACCGAACCAAGCTGGTAATAATGACGGGGGTGGATGATTCGTGTTGTTATTTTGCGTGATGACGATTCATACGTAATCTGTACTTTCAAGTTTTGTTGCAATGCTCGATTGAGGTCGTTGTGTTCTTCTGGTAGAGTGGTATAACGAGCCTGCCAGTCTGACATGTGATAAACCGATGCCGTGTGGGAAAAATCGGCTGCTGATTTCAAGTCTCCCAGTTTCCCGGCAACCAGTTGAAATAACTGCTTTACCATGACAGCATCGGCAAGTGCCCGGTGCTGCTGTTTCTGGGCAATGGAAAAATGCTGTGATAACGAGAGTAACGAATAAGAAACCAACCCCGGAAAATATCGTTTGAACAGATCTACGGTATCCAATATTAACTGGTCACCAAATTTCATCCCTGCCCGGTCAAGCTCACAACCAATAAATGAAATGTCAAACGGGGCATTGTGGGCAAGAAGGATCGCATCATCACCACAAAACCGGATAAATTCCCGTAGGGCAACAGAAGCCGGGGGAGCTTCGGCAACCATTTCATCAGTTATCCCGTGGACTGCGATAACTTCAGGAGGGATTGATTTCTGCGGATTGACCAGTGAGTGGAAAGTAGTCTCCCGCTCATTCCCTAAAAAGAACCGGACAGCGGCAATTTCAACAATCCTGTTCGAAGGTGCCCATAAACCGGTTGTCTCAGTGTCAAACGCTACAAAGGGCTGTTGTTTGAGGTACGGACTTAGCTCTGTTGAACTACTCATATTTTATAATATGTACGTTTCGATTTCATTTGACAACTGCTAACCCCGGTTTATTTTTACCTTCTGGAGGTTTGGTTATGTGGTATCAAACAGTATCAGCTTCAGATTCAGCACATGTTCGGATCGTTACGAAAGTAATGACCCGCTATACTCCAACCTCGGCTTCCGGTCTTCAGGACAGCTAACCAATTATTTCCACATCATCACCGTATCCATTATTTTACAAGTTAAACATATTTACAGGAGTATAAGTTCATGGCTATCATATTAAACGGTTCCGGATTAACAATTGACAAGCTGGTCAAAATCGCCCGTCACAATGAGCCGGTCCAACTGGCTCCCGAAGCAGTAGAGCGGATTAAGAAATGCCGTGCTATGCTGGAGAAAAAGATTGCTGCCAGAGAAATTATGTATGGAGTGAATACCGGTATCGGCGAGTTTTCGGAAGTTGTACTCGATGATGAGCAGGTTCAGGAGTTTCAGAAATATCTTATCTATAATCATTCCGCCGGTATTGGTGAGCCGGCTCCGATAGAATATGTTCGGGGGGCAATGGCGGCGCGTATTAATGTTCATGCTCATGGTAATTCCGGTGTCCGGCTTGAGGTAACCCAGACATTGGTTGAGATGCTGAATAAGGGAGTAACACCGTTTGTTTGTCAGAAAGGTTCTGTCGGGGCGTGTGGCGACCTGGCACCGATGGCGCAGATTGCCTTGCTGATGATGGGTGAGGGGAAAGCCTATTACAAAGGGGAACTGCTCGACGGAAAAACAGCGTTGGAACGAGCCGGTATCCCTGTCCCCGGATTACAGGCGCGGGACGGGCTGGCGGTTATCAACGGTTCCAATCTTTTAACAGCAATGGGAGCGATATTTCTGCATGATGCCAATAACTGGCTGAAACAAGCGGAGATTGCCTGTGCTATGTCGCTGGAAGCACTGAAAGCCAACATGAAGCCATACACATCGAAACTGCATGAGGTCCGCGGGTTTGCCGGGGCAGTGCGAAGTGCAAAAGCAATTCAAAAACTGGTTGCCGGTGGCGATCTTGCCAATGGAACTATTCTATGCAAGGTGCAGGATGCATACTCGATGCGTTCCACACCACAGGTCATAGGGACGGCTCATGATGCCCTGGCATATGCCCGGTCACAGGTTGAGATTGAGCTTAATGGTGTCGGGGATAATCCCGTATTTTTTCCCGATGAAGATTTGCAGTTGTCCGGGGCAAACTTCCAGGGAACACCGGTTTCATTGCCGATGGATATGGCGGGAGCGGCGATAACAATGGTTAGTGTTATGTCCGAACGACGAATGAACAGGCTCAATAATCCTGCCCTTAGTGTCGGACTACCGCCGTTCCTTACTAAAGGTGCCGGGATGTTTTCCGGGTTAATGCTCAGCCAGTACACGGCTGACAGCCTTATTGTTGAGCAGCGTATCTTATCCATGCCGGCAACGATTCAGTCTATCCCTGCGGCTGCGGATCAGGAAGACTTTGTTTCAATGGGGATGAATACCGCTATCAAAAACGCCCAGATTCTTGACAATGCCTACGGAATACTTGGCATTGAATTCATGGCAGCAGCACAGGCACTTGATTTTCGTGATTACAACTTTGGGGTGGGGGTGACAAAAGCGAAAGAAGTTATCCGGCGTCATGTTGATTTCCTTGATATTGACCGCCCTCTCTACCCGGATCATACGAAGATGAAGGAAGTGGTCAAAAGCTGTGAAATACTTGAAGAAGTAGAGAAGGTTGTCGGGAGCCTGGAGTAATGGGTATCATTCTCGTCTAATCTATCGGATTCACGAAAGTTGAGACTCTATTATCCCCGTTCTTTTTCAGTCACCTCTGTTTTTGGGAGTGTTGAGAATGGTATTGTGTTATAAGAGACGATATTCTCTGTCACCCATTTTTTTATTATTTTTATTTTTATATTTTCAGTTACCCCTACTCCTTCTTTTACTGTCACCCCTGCGAAAGCAGGGGTCCAGACACCTATAATACAAAAATGTATGTCCCGCTTTCGCAGGTATGACAAAACAATAGGAACAATATCCTCCTATCTTCTCAAATGTTTTTCAATATACTCAAGAGGAACACCACTAAGCCAGTCACGCTTTCCACGTGGACAGACTCAGGGTGCTTGAAAGAAAATGTTGAGGTTTTTCAATAAACCAGAAAATGGGGGGCAGAAGCCCTGTGATATGAATAGATTCCCGCCTGCGCGGGAATGACAGGAGTGACAGCGGGAATGACAGGAGTGGAAACGGGAATGACAGGAATACAAGAGGAATGACAGGAGTTAAAGTGGAATGGCAGGAGTAGAAACAGGAATGACAGGGAAAAAGAACATAGATGAGATGCCGGGTACTATTATATAGGTCAGTATTCCGAATGGGTCTGCCATAGACGGGTGATGGAGAAATCCGCAATAATTTGTTCATCAGGGTTACATGATGATAACCAGTTTGCCAATCTGGACATTGCCATATTCATCCTCGACAGTCCAGTAATACAGCCCGGAGACAACCATCTGCGTGTTGCGGGTGATAAGGTCCCAAGTGTCATGTATGGCATTGGGATCAGTTTTGTCCATCCGATGGTATATCTCTTTTACTAAGTCACCATCAAGGGTATAAATTCGAATAGTGCACACAGCCGGAAGATTAGTAAAATGAATTGCCCGTACCCGGTCATCGGGACGGTCCGAATCCGACCTGCCTTCGAATCCTCGTTTGCGATAAGCGGCATCAATACGATACGGGTTGGGATACACCATTACTTTATCCGGTTGCCGGTTGGTCAAATATGGGGAGCGTTGCGGGTAGGCGTATTGTGTCCCGACTGTTACTGAGGACTCCAACGCTGACAATCCTGTCTCCGGTGAGCCGACATCAAAAGCGGTCACATTTATCCAGTAGGGAACGGTTGACAGCAGGTTCTCGATAGTAAACTCATATTCAAAGTATTTCAAGTTTCCCTCTTCTGTCAGTTCATCCGGTCGGGCAGAATCCGGGAACAGGCTTGATGGGTATGGCTGGTCGGGGTAAACTTTATGAATGCCCTGCGGGGAATACAGATCGGCCATGTTATAGTCATGGGCTGTAAAATAAAACTGTGAATCGGGAAACAGGGGGTGGATATAACGTGATGAGCGGGTGTATGACAAAGGGTCGAATTGTTCATCACGACAGGAATCTCCATAGAGGCAGCGAAGCTCATCAAGTGTAAAGGGAAGATCAACAATTATCCACTCCTGCCGTTCATTGTCCCAGACATATTTGTCATAATCTTCACGGTCATACGATGCTATCAGGCTGAAACTGGTTTCCCGGTTGTCACGACCGATATAAATGCGATACCCTTCGAAATCTACCTTATGAAGAAAAATATCTTTCGTTGTTTCGGAATACAATCCATTGAAACGAACCGTGATGCTGCCATTATCAGGTATCAGTCTGAACTCCGGTGCCGGTGGGGGAGAAGCGCCGACAAAATCAGGAACACCATCACCTTCATAGTAAAAGGTATCGCATGAGACATAGTCCCAGACTGTATCGAGCAGTAATGGATTATCTTGTACTGTATCAATTCTGAGAATAGCGGAATCGGTACAGCATACCCGCCATTTTCCAAAATACCCATCACCATCGGTATCGACCCCCGGATTATCATATACCCACGATGCCCAGGTTGCGTTGAGGGCAAGATCTGAAAAGTCGAGATTGGCAAGGTATTGAGTGGGATTATCCGGGAGGTTGGTCACATTGTCCGGTACTGTATGAATATTTTCTCCACCGATATAGGCAAACGAAATGGGCAAAGTCTGTCCCGGTGAAATATCGAAGGGACCAAACGACAACAGGTAACGGGTATCATAGCCATCGGCGAAATTGGCGGCAAGGTCCTGGTCAGGATATAACCAAAGCGTATCGTTGGGTTGAATGGAGGCAGTGAAAATCTGGTCGTAATCAAATTCCCGATTTCGTAAAACATAATACTTGTTAACATCGCCTTCCGGTGTTCCCAGTCCGCCGGTACGAAAATCACGAAACGGTTCTTTCAGTTTCCCGACACCGGGGCGTTCCCGCGGTCCGAAATCAAGTGACGGGTTACCGTTGCCAATCCACCAGTTGAAACTGATATCAAGTGAATCTGCCGGGGTTCGTACAATGCGGGTTGCCACCACATTCGGGCAGGGATGTTTTTGCCCATCGCTGAATACAATATCAGGGTCGCCATCATTATCTGCCTGCCAGGCAAGGAAAACAGTGTCAAGATATTCACATGCTCCGTACTGGCTGGGATACGCTGTGAGAAAACCGCTCAGGTCATCGGTAAAACCGTTGGTACTGCCAAAACAGTCGAAACATATCATGGCATCGACATAGATACCCATGTACACATTGTGCAGGTCCTGTTGCCCGATATTTTTTATCTTGTAATCAAACAGGACGAAGTCCTCAGCATAGGAATATGACCAGGCATACGATGCCTCCGTAACTTCTATGTAGAGTGGTTGGTGCGGATGTCCGAAAAAGTCATTGGGGACACGATCGGTAAAAGTGTCTGTATATACCGATATGTAATCTTCTTCCGATACCGCATTTTCATATTCCGGTTTGAGCGGGTCAATAATAGAACGGTAAATCATGTTGCCGAACGGCGCTTCATCGGGATACATCTCATACACCCATTGCCAGCCATCCGCACCTACTGAAACCAGGGTATCGCGACCGACCACGGCTCCAATCCAAAAGGCACCACCAAACAGGTAAGCTACATTAGAACCTTTGGGATACTGACAGGAGAAGAGAATACTTTCACCGGTGAAGCAATCGGATTTATCTCCGGGGTGGTACTCTACCCCGAATGTTCCATTATTGGCAACAGCCAGTTCAATTTTCCCGACCCGGTGAGCGGCAAGACAATGAGCCGGGTTGCCGGTCGTTTTGCTTCCGATATAATCCTTGCTGAAATCAGGGCTCAGCTTCATGCGGGCAGATATATTTGTACCAGACAGGAAACATGCTAATAGTGCGAAGATAACTAATTTATATGTAATGGGGCTCATCATCCATTTATCGTGAAATAATACGAATTATCATATCTCATAGTATCTTTCGTATGTTCATACGATATAGAAATAATCAATTTGTTGAAAGAATCAAAGTTTTTTGTTTTGGAGTGAATTGGAAATGCTATGACAATTTCCATCTCTGGTATATGGATTATGCCGGAGCCCGCTCGTTGGTTACCACGTTGATGGAAGGGTCCTGTTGTCTAAACAGGGGCAATGTTGATGGAATTATTGGTCCATCCGAACCCCAGGATGTTTCTGATTTGTCTTATCTTGTTGCATATCTATGGCAGGGGGGACCACCACCGGTATGTATGGAGGAGGGCAATGTTGACGGTCTTAATGGTCCATACGGTTTTATAGATGTTGGCGACCTTGTTTATTTGGTTTCTTATCTTTTTGAGGGTGGTCCTGAACCACTTCCTTGTCAGTAATTATTATGTAATTGCAAAGTAAAAAGTTAAAAGCGGCGGGGTTTTACCCTGCCGCTTTTTTGTGGGGCTAAAATGACGGTGGAATGAATAACAGTTGACAAAAAAGCTCTTATCGCTATTTTACTTACAAAGTTACTGCATTGTGTCCCATTGGAATACATGTATTATAAGGCAGGAATTACCAGTATGTAATTCCGTATCTAAAGTAATGTCAGCATTTAGCCGTGGAGAATATAGACAGGAGGTCAACCAATAATCATACAGACGGCTGAATCTGAGGGGGATATTAGAAGTCAGGAATGAAACGTAATCACTAAACCTCAGGATGGGAGAATAAAATGAACCGTAAAGCTCTGTTTCTGCTGTTGACTTTTTTGTTAATGGCAGCAATGTCGGTACTGGCGCAGGACCCGGGGACACCGGATACAGTTATTATGGTAGTCGGTGTGAACCCCGATGCCAATGCTGCCCAGTTACAACTACGACTTGATTTATATGTCTATAATGATGAAACGGTTATCGGTGCTACTGCCGGTTTTGTCTGGGATAATCCCAATCTTCAGATGGACAGCGCGGTTGCTGAACCGTTGCTTGATAACGGCTTTGGAATAGGTCCTTTTTTCTATGAGGATAACGATCTTGGAACAACCAATACCAATCATCATTTCCTGGTAGGTGGTGCTCAATTGTTTACTCCGGGTATCCCCGGTGACCCTGCAGGTCGCCGTTTGTGGGCACGCTACTATTTT
This sequence comes from Candidatus Zixiibacteriota bacterium, assembly GCA_024275255.1. GTDB lineage: Bacteria > Zixibacteria > MSB-5A5 > GN15 > FEB-12 > JAJRZL01. The sequence goes on from JAJRZL010000145.1 coordinate 7,089, forward strand.
ACCTTGTCTGATTGGCAAGTGACCGATTCCATTGTAATTGATACGCTAACTTTCAATGCCGGTTCGGCGTTCTTGTTTACTGCTGAGGGACAGATAAGAGTGACACCGAGATGGGCAGGGACGTTGGTTATCAAAGACCCGAATGCCCCTCAAGGCGCGAATATGATTGTTTCGACCAACACCTTGGACTTTGTTGGTGAGCAGGGAGGACCAAATCCTCCAGACCAGACCTTTGATATTTCATCCGATGGCGAACCGCTTGATTTCATGCTTTTTAATTCTCAACCATGGCTTACAACAGCCCCGAATGCAGGTATGACAGAAGCTACAATTACTGTATCCGTCAATACGAACGGACTTGCTGTGGGGATGTATGATGATACCATTGTCATCAATTCTGAAGGTGCCTTGAATGCTCCGCAGATGGTAGCTGTGCATCTTGAAGTTACGACACCGCCGAATTTACCGCCGGTGTTAGCTGAGATTGGTCCGAAAGAAACCACCGAATCTGTTCAGTTGCAATTTCAGGTCACTGCTTCCGATCCCGATGGCACTACTCCCATATTGACAACCTCTACACTTCCCGGTACGGCGACATTTACCGATAATGGCAACGGCACTGGTGATTTTGACTGGACACCGGGATTTTTCGATGCTGGTGTTTACAATGTGACGTTCTATGCCACCGATGAACTGGAACCGGGGTTGGTTGATTCGGAAATAGTTGTCATTACCGTACTCGACAGTAATCGGGTGCCGACTATCGTATTTGATGCCGGTCAGGTCATGGAACTAAACGAAGGTGAAACCGGAACATGGATAGTACATGCCTCTGATGAAGATTTAACAACTCCGGGTATCGAAGCATTTATGAACGGCGGAGAGCCGTTGGTCCCCAATATGAGCTTTGTTGATTCCGGCAATGGTGTTGGTGTGCTCACATTCTCGCCGGACTTCACTCAGGGCAATGATAACCCGACTATCTACCCGGTTGTGTTTCGTGCTATTGACGAGACTGATCCGGCTCTTACTGCCGAAACCCCACCCAATGATATTTCTGTCTTTAATGTCAATCAGGTTCCTGAAATCGTGGAAATAAGTGATATGACGGTATGTGTGGGTGATACTTTGAATACCCAACTTTCTGCCAGTGATGCTGATGGAGACGAACTTACCTTGTGGGTCGTTCCGCTTGTCAATAATATGTCCTTTACCGATTCAGGAAACGGTTACGGTGACTTTATCTTTGTGCCGGATGCTGCTCAACTAGGTGTGTATCCGACTACCTTCTTTGCAACAGATGGTATGGATACGGTGTCATATCAATTCCAGGTGTCAGTGATAGACTGTGGTCAGATGGACTCCGCGCGGACCGTGATAGTTCCTGATTTTATGTTTTATATTTATCAGGATGCGATCATCGACATTTTAGATACCATATATATCGGTGATTTTATCGGTGGGCATTCCGCTGCTGATATTGATCCGGCAACAATAAAAATCAATGGTTCCCTTGACCCGCTAAGCAGTACATTGCTGGAAAGCTATGGTGATTTTACCGGTCAGGTGTTACAGGTTATTTCGGATGCCGGAGATTTCGTTGCCGGGTATGGTCCGATGTTTGACACACTTCAGACCACATACATTGTCTCTGGCCAATTTGCCGATGCTACCGATTTCGGTGCTGTTGGTAATGTGGCAATTCGAGGACATACATCAGGCGATATTAACCGTGACGGGAAAGTCAATATGACTGACCTTACGTACTTGGTTGCCTTGATATACACCGGTGGCGAAGAACCACCATTCCCGGAAATGGCTGATATGGATGGTTCATGTAACGTGAATATATCTGATATTACCTATTTTGTGAACTTCCTGTATGGAGGAGGTCCGCCTCCTGCGAACAGAATTTGTGGTATGTAAGATTAAGATACCGAAATACAAATTTGCTTACTTAACCGGGTAAGTGAAATACGTAAAAGGACAGGTTTATCACCTGTCCTTTTTATCATGCAATGGTTTGTCAAATACTGACATATATAGTAGCGTGTGATGTTTATTTTTTAGTAATCCTGCCGACAATAATAGGTAGAATGCGAGTACAGTGTGAACACTGTGTGAAGACAATGCGAAAGGAAATCGCATATTATGCGTCTGCGTTAGGATAAATAAAAAATAGAATATTTTATATTTCTTAGGAACTTTGGTTTTCTTTTGAGTGTATTATGTATGTAACTGGGTGAAGAGTACAGGGTTTTATATTCTGCGATATTGGGTTTAAGAACTTGACAAAACAAAGAAGTTTACGTATACTACAAGTAGATTTCCTCATCAAACTAACACACCGATTGCATTTTCAGGGTAAAATGTTATGTGATACCCTGAAAAAATAATTAAGAAAAAAACTCGTAATAACGGATGGATTCATGATGGTTGGGTGGAGTGAGTAGTAATCATAAGCCCCCAGCCGGAACAAATCACAACAAGCACCGAGGAGGTGAAACCTTGAGTAAACGTTTTAACACATTGATACTCGTTGCCATGCTGATGGTGGCGCCGTCGCTGGTATTTGCGGCAACTGTGAACCAATTTGCTGTCGGGAAAGTTATAACTACCGAAGCAAATACAGTCACAGTACCGCTGACGATTACCAATGACGACAACTTAACGGCGATTGATATCCCGTTGAAGTTTTCTGAGGGTGTCACACTGAAGGAAGTTACGTTCGAAGGTACACGGACAGAGTACTTTGATCTCAAGATTGCCAATATCAATAATAAGGAACATTCCGTCATTATCGGTCTGCTGCCTCAGATTACGGCAACACCAAAACCGGATTTGATGGCGGGTACTGGTCCCGTAGCGAATTTGGTCTTTGAGGTTGAAGATCCTACTGTCAAAGAAATTACTCTTGAAACCTTTGAAACAACCAATCCCGGTCATTTCCTGGCATTTGTGTACCATGATTTTGATGAAAACGGGGTACCTCATTCACGATTGGAACAGGTAGATTTCGAGAAGCAATCCTTCCCGATTACCGCTTCCAAGGGTGATGCTGAGGATAATATGCCAGTTACCTTTGGCTTAAGCCAGAACTATCCGAATCCGTTCAACCCGACTACCAATATCAGTTTTGATGTTCCGGTAGCATCGCACGTGGAACTGTCGATTTTTAATGTCCTTGGGCAAAAAGTGGAAACACTGGTTGACCAGGAACTTGAAGCCGGCACTCACCAGGTTGAATGGGATGCCAGCCGTTATTCCAGCGGTATCTATTTCTATCGTATCTCGGCAGATAATTTCACCGAGACTAAGAAGATGGCATTTGTGAAGTAACAGTTGCAATAGGTAAGATTTTGTAAGTTGAAGTAAGAATTAAACGATCACCTGACACCCTTCCTCTTCGGCCCGAGGAAGGGTGTTTTTTTACATTCTGTTATTTTCTGCGCCGATTTGAGCACAGAAATTGCGTTTATTGAATACTGTTGTTGTCTATGTTGTTGTCAAACTATATGTAACTTGTTGAACTATAATGGGAAAAGACATTTATGGCATTGTTGGCATATGATTTGTTTGTATAGTGGCTGTCGGGAAAACAGTATCAATGTAACAGCCCGCAACCTGTTGCATTGAAAATATAAGTGGTGATTCTTGGCGGTTAAGCTGCTTATTAAGTTGCCCGACTGGTGAGGAGAGAGAGGTCTCAACAGTATTGTTGAGACCTTTTCTTTTTTGGGGGGGATACGGGTACCATTTTCTGTCCATCAAGGGTACTGGAACTCTATCTTAGGATATATTCAAAGAAGATTTATAAAAGTCATGCTTCGACTCCGCTCAGCATGACTTATTGCATGACAATAATTTTCAAGTCACCCTGAGCGGAGTCGAAGGGTGCTTGAAAAATATATTGAGGTTTTTCAACACTCCCTTTCGCAGGGGTGACAGTAAAGTAGGTCGGTGTTCCGAATTCGCCGTAGGTGGATGAGAAACCCGACAAAAGTGAGAAACAGGATATCGGGTTTATCATCCATTTACAGCCTATTCAGAACGCCAACCAACTTAAAAATATATGTAAGGTGAGTTGTATTGTAATGCGATGGTATTATTGAATACGGTATTGCTGGATTTCCTCATCAGCAGCAGGAGCAACATGATATTCTTTTTGTGTTCCGTTATAGAAATATGTCACACATACGTTGGGCATTTCGCGCGCCGAAGAATACCTTGCAGTGATAGCGGCGGCTTTGTAGATATTTTCTTCTGTCTGGTTGCCAATCAACAGCGTTATCGGAGAACCGATATCCAGAGCTTCCAGCATTCCGTGATATTCCTGCTTTTGGGCAAGGATAGCGTTGTTGTCGGCTTCGTTTCTGCCGACAATAATTTTTGTTTGTTCGTCAAGTCGAAAGTGTCGTCCTGCTCGAAGAAGATTGAGGTCATCAAATGTTAACCGTTGGGAATGACTGATTAAATCCCGAAGCCGGTTTGAGTACCCTTTATCGGTTAACAGGCAGCCGGAAGCCGGTGAGGGGTAGTCTTCGAGTCCAAACTCTTTTGCCAGTTCTAATTGACGTTTCCGGCTTCGTCCCTGTATGCCTTCGAGAAGCTCACGATTGACCAAACCGGACAATTCCGGTTCAGTTGGGGGCAGCAATTTTGCTGATAGCGGACGAAGCAGCTTTCCTCGCAGGTTCGATTCTTTTTCAACAAGGTTCATCCGATGGCGCACCTGTGACATGGGACGTTGCCCAACTACTTCGCCGGTAATAACAAAATCGGCATTAATCATTTCCATCAAGTCACGAGCTTCACGGAGCATGAGGATACGGCAATCTACACACATATTCATATTTTTGCCCCGACCGTACTTGGGATTGACTACAATATCGACAAATTTCTGACCAAGATGCATAAGTTTGACATTGAATCCGAATTTCTCCGCCGCCGGATAGGGATTGGAACCGCAGGAGGAGCGGTCACCGAGATCACAGCCAAAATGAGTCATGAATGTCAAGGCAGTGACTTCAATGTTTTGACGTAACATAAGAAGGACCGCAAGGGCGGAATCGAGTCCTCCGGAGAAAAGAGCGATAGCGTGAGCTCGTTTTTTATTGTCTTTATTGTACATAATAGGCTACTATATCTCTCGTATTAGTCATTTATTCTTACGGTTTTATCACCATTTCCCCGCCCGCCGGATTAATATATCAGATTCCAGCGTATTGCCAAGTTCCTTTTTCTTGACTTACCGATAACATAACAACTATTTACACCTCGGTACGATAATGAAGAAAAGGAACGTAGTTATTTTTTCTGCTATTAACAATTGGTTGAAGCATTTTGCGTACGAATTACAGTGCCAGTTTCTTTTTTCTGTGAAAATGGTCAGGGCAGTATTTAGTCGTCCCTTTTACTATACTGAGACTCTCGAACAGATGTACAATATCGGTATCGGTTCTCTCTATCTGATAGTATTAACAGGAATTTTTGCCGGGCAGGGCTTTGCTCTTGCCTTTTCGGTTGAGCTGGCTGATTTCGGCGCTAAAAATTACCTTGGCAGGATTATGGCGATTTCGATTATCCGGGAGTTGGGACCGGTTCTTGCCGGGTTAATGGTGGCGGCGCGGGTGGCGGCTGGAATTACTGCCGAGATAGGTGCCATGAAATCATCGAACCAGATTGATGCCATGGTGGCTTTTGGAGTGGACCCGATTAAGAAGCTGGCAGTGCCGCGGTTACTGGCATTGATGGTTATGGTCCCGGCTCTTGCGGTGGTTTGTGATGTTATTGCAATTTTCGGTGGTTGGATAATTGCTTTGTTTATTGCCCATGTAACCTCGACCATGTATTGGGCGGCAGTAAAGGAACGTCTTATTTTTGGCAACTTGTTTATCGGGATATTGAAACCGGTTATTTTCTCGTTTGTTATTGCTTTCGTCTCGTGTTTCAAAGGGTTTACTTCCGAAGGGGGAACGAAGGGGGTCGGCAAGGCAACAACACAATCGGTTGTGGTGTCGTCGATTACTATTCTCGTAGTAAACTTTTTTATAACAAAAGTTGTCTTTTCGCTTATCAAAGGGTGGTTGTAATGGCGATGATTGAATTTCAAAATGTTACCTTTGCCTATGAAGATAAGCCGGTACTGAGAAATGTTTCGTTTTCTGTCGCTCAGCGTGAGTCCCTGGTCATTATGGGACCATCGGGTTCCGGTAAATCGACCACTCTTCGGTTAATTCTTGGGCTGGAATGCCCGCAGGAGGGGACGGTGTTTGTTGATGGTGAAAATATCTGCAAGATGGCTGAGAAAGATAAACGGGAGTTACGAAAAAAAATCGGTATGGTTTTCCAAGCGGGAGCATTGTTCGATTCGATGACCGTAGGGGAGAATGTGGGGTATTATCTCCTTGAACATACCGATTTAAGTTTTGAAGAAATAGGGGAGCGGGTGAGAAAAATGCTGGGGTTTGTCGGGTTGAATGCTGATGAGATTATCGACAAGCTGCCCGAAGAACTCTCAGGGGGGATGAGAAGACGGGTGGCTATCGGTCGGGCGTTGCTCTCTACCAATCCCAAGATAATGCTCTATGATGAACCGACTACCGGTCTGGACCCGGCTGCTATTGAAAATATTCTCAGGTTGATTATGAAGTTACACGATGAAAAAGAAATTGCCACCGTGATGGTCACGCACCAGATTGCCGATGCGTTTGCTGTTGCTGACCGGTTTGTGGTTATCCATGACGGTGAGGTTGCTTTTGATGGGACTCTTGAAGAATTGCGAGCCAGTACTGATGAACGGGTGCAGCAATTTCTGGAGCCGTTTCGGAAATCATTTACAAAAGTAGCTAATTCTCACTTTATTAATGGGTTATGAGTGGAAAATTGATATGTGACTATAAACATGTATGCCATGGAAACAACTATAATAAGTAATCGTTACATGTGGATATATGAGTATAAGGGATTATAGATAAGATGAAAAAGACAACAGGTGTAAAATGGGGTAACCTCAAGGTTGGTATCCTCTTATTGTTTGCTGTTGCTGTTATGTTCTGGGCATCATTAAGCGGCGGTGGAACTTCGATATTTAACCCCAAAAGCAGCTTTGTCTGCTACTTTCGCAATGTAAACGGGCTTGTTCCCGGGGCGCCGGTTTGGTTATCCGGGGTTGAAGTGGGCAATGTAAAATCGGTTTCTTTTGTCAATCTTGACTCACTTCGACAGGTAAAACTCGTTTGCCGGATAAAATCATCGGTATGGAATATGTTAACTGAGGGAACCAAGGTACAGTTGGGAACTATCGGGTTTCTGGGTGACAAATATGTAGAGATAATCCCCGGTCCCAAGGGGAAACCGCTCATTACCAAGGGGGAGGTAATTCCTACCCGCGATGCCGGAAGCGCTGAAGCTGTTTTCAAGAAAAGCGAACAGGCTATGGACAAAGCAAAAAATATCGCCGGTAATCTCGATACATTGTTAATGCGAATAAATCAGGGGGAAGGTACATTAGGGCAACTGGCAACAGATGATCGGCTGTACACTGAAATGACTACATTGCTAAGTCGTCTTACTGCTCTTACTGCCGATTTACAGAAAAATCAGGAGCGGATTCTTACCTCGATTGAAAAGACAGCCAACTCGGTACAATCGTTATCTGAGCAAGTAAATACCAGCCAGGGAACAGTCGGGAAACTCATCAATGATCCCCAGCTTTATGATAATCTGACCGCTATTTCCATGCGTATGGATAGTATTGTTTCCAAAATTAATACTGCCGAGGGAAGCCTGGGATTAATGGTCAATGACACCGCTTTATATATTGAAGTAACTAATTTGATGAACCGGGTGAACAACCTCATTACTGATATCGAAAAAAATCCCCGTAAGTATTTCAAATTTTCTGTATTCTAACAGGCAAGGGAAGCTGAAAATTCCGGTGGAAAGTTAAGTTGTTGAAGTCGTTGGCATTTTGAAAACGTCCGGATAAGTTGTGTATGTCAACATAAGATTATATGGGGGGAGCCTGTCACCTGAATATACATTTTTCATGGCGTACAATTAAACTGGACACTCCCCTGAAAATAGTTATATTCAACCTTTTTGGTGTACAAGCACTTAGGTGACATTGAAAAACTGAGAACCGTTTCGGATATATAATAGTAAAACCGGCATGAATGATTATACGCATACTCGGTTTGATAAAACAAATGCCGTCATAGCCTTTCTGGTCTGGCTTGTTACGTTTGTCGTCTATACCTTTACGAAAGCTCCGACATTATCATTCTGGGACTGTGGCGAGTTTATCACGGCATCGTATGTTCTTGGGATTCCTCACCCACCGGGTTCGCCGTTGTATGTATTATTCGGAAGGCTGTTTGCTCTCATCCCGTTTTCTTCGGACATTGCTGTTCGGGTAAATATGTTTTCTGTTGTTAGTTCTGCCTTTACTGCCTTGTTTGGTTATCTCACCATTGTCCGTCTTTTGCGTTACTGGTATCAGGATGACTCGCATAACCGGGATGAAACACCTGACCGAACCAATAACTCGGCAAAACAAGGGCATGACCGGTTCACACGTATTCTTATTTATGCCGGTGGGGTAAGTGGTGCCCTGTTTGCCGCTTTTGGATTGACCAACTGGAATAATGCGGTAGAGGCTGAGGTGTATGGGTTGACCCTGATGCTGATGAGCATAATGCTCTGGCTTTGTTTTGTTTATTATCAATATCGTTGGTCATCGTTTGCCGATGCGATTATGCTGCTTATCGTGTACCTTGGTTTTTTGGGGCTTGGGGTACACATGTCGGTTTTTCTTGTTATACCGGCGGCTGCCTTTTTCATTGTCCTGAAACCGCAAACTCCCAATAGTGTCAGGTATGCTGTTGCGATATTTGTTCTGTTTGAGTTGTTCCTTGTTTTTGCCATGTCATCGCGACCGGGTGAAATACCATATTATATCCCGGTAATAATAGTTTCCGTATTTTATTTCTTCTATATGTTCTCGTTTGATAGAATTCCCAGGTATTACGTACTCTTTGGTGTCGGTCTGTTGTTGGCGGCGCTCCCGTTTTTTGGCGTGGTACTTGAGACGGTCTCATCAGGTTCACAAACAACATCATCATCAATGCTTTCTACTGTCGGCAGTCTCTTTTTAATTATTCTGGCAATTATTGCTTTTACCATTGTTCTGCTACACTATGCACGAAATCGTAAATCGGCAGTACTGGCATCACTGGTTCCCCCCGCCGGGTTTGTCATAGCAACGGTAGTGCTTATTTTGATGCTGCATTTCTTTAAGGGATATCATCTTTTTCTTATTACTACTGCTATTTTGTTCTTAGCATTATTGGTACTTTTGCATAAACACATTGTCTGGACCACACTCATTGCCCTTGGGGGGCTTTCGTTAATCGTACAGGGGATTAAACCGTTTGTTATCGGGATGCTCGTGGCTTGTACCATTATTCTCGTGATGGGGAAAGTATTTCATGCCATGCGTTGGAAACAGGCGTTGCTGATTCTCGTGTTTGCGGCTCTTGGTTTTTCGGTACATGCCTATATTCCCGTTCGTTCGGCATTAAAACCGGTTCTCAATGAGAACAACCCGTCTTCGAGCTTGTCGGCAACAATCGGATTTCTGGAGCGCAAACAGTATGGTCGGGAATCAATGACAGAGCGGATGTTCAAGCGACGGGCGGAATGGGTCAATCAATTTGGTATGCACCGACGTATGGGATTTTGGCGGTTCTTCCATGAGCAATATGGAATGCGAGGTCCGTCATCTGTATTTGTCATTCTCATAGGGATATTCGGGTTGTGGGAACTGGTTCGGCGACGACCTGCCATCGGGTTACCGGTTGCGATATTGTTACTATTATGTAGTGTGGGGTTGGTGTTGTATATGAATTTTGCCGATGGAACGCGAATAAACCCGGTTACAGGACAGGATTATCTGGAGGTACGAGACCGTGATTATTTCTTTACCCCTGCGTTTGTCTTTTTTGGCTTCCTCATTGGCATTGGGACGACGGCAATTATTCAAATGCTCCGTGATTCGATAGCGACGTTTTCTCCGGGAGTGAAAAAAACTATTTTGACAGCATCGCTTGTTCTTTTCCTGCTGCCGGTGTATCCGCTGGCAAATAATTATTACTACTGTGACCGTTCCCGAAACTATATCCCGTATGATTACGCCTGGAACCTGATGGATTCCTGCCCCCAGGGGGCGATACTGTTTACCGGCGGAGATAATGATACATTTCCGCTCTGGTGTCTTCAGGATGTCTACGGGGTTCGGAAAGATATCACCTTGATAAACCTGTCTCTGGCAAATACCTTCTGGTATATCAAACAGCTTAAAAATGATATGGGACTATCTTTGGGGTGGACTGATGCAGATATTGATAATCTCCAGCCATTCCGAACTCGTGACGGACGGTTATTCAAGATACAAGACCAGGTAATAGACGCCGTTATTGATAATTATTATGGGAAACGTCCAATTTGTTTTGCGGTCACAATTGGGAGTGGCTCCCGGAAATATAAAGGGCAGTCCATTGATTCAAAACTTCGCATGACAGGAATGGTATGGGAATTGACTGATACGAAGTCGCCATTGGAGGTTGATATTGAACAGTCACTTGACTTCTTCCTTAACCCCAAACGGTTTGCCTCTCGTGGAGTCAATGATCCGAGTATTTACCAGGATGAGGCTACCCGCCGGCTGACCCGTAACTACGGGAATGCCTTTTTAATGGTGGCGGATACGTTACGCCGAGCCGGTGATTTCGACCGGGCATTAGAGTTGGCATTGTCGGCAGTGAAACGCATTCCCCATGCCGGTGACCCGGTGGAATTTGCCGCTCGTATTTATTC
>JAJRZL010000146.1 GCA_024275255.1 Candidatus Zixiibacteriota bacterium
ATGATGAAGTTTCATTTTGCCGGTCTGACGGTTGGCGGAATCAATTGCGATAAAGACAAAGTCGGCTCGCTGATATACATGCTGTTCGGGAAGGCAAAACGTCAGGAGTTTACGCTTGAGAACCAGTTGCAGTTTTTTTTGCAGCTCAGGTTCGAGGAAATGAAGCTGCCCGCTGTTCAGTTTTGAAATAATCCGGTTATTCTGCTCTACAACGGTAGTAGCATACCCTTTGGTTGCAAAAAACACTGCGGTAGCCAGTCCTACATATCCGGCACCAACAACAAGAATAGACATATTGGTTTTCATCTTGAATACAAGTATACAAACGAGACGGGAAATTGCCAAATGATTTACACTGTTATGATTATGTAGCAGCTAACGTTCGAAAACCCCAGTCGATGAGTTTCCGTGCTTCCCGGAAACGCAGTTTGTCACCGGGGACCCCAAGAACAACAAGAGTCAGCCTTTGCCCTTTCTTGTTACGCACAAGAGTTGTCAGACAGTAATCCGATGCCTGTATATAGCCGGTTTTCCCGGAAAGTACTTTGTAAGGAGAATGAATAAACAGGTTGGTATTTACCATCAACCGGTATGTATTTTTCCGGTTGAGAATTTTTACCCGGTATTTCTTTTTTGAAGTAATTTTGGCAATGAGTGTATAATCATACGCATAATGCAGTATTTTGGCTACCTCATGAGCTGTTGAAACATTGCGAGGATCTAACCCGGTTGGATCGTGAAACTCGGTCTTTTTCAATCCCATCTGTTTTACCTTACGGTTCATAGCTTTTACAAACGATTCGATAGACCCCGATGTTGCCCGTGCCAATGCTCTTGTGGCGCGATTATCAGAACTCAATAACGCGGCATGGAGCAAATCATACAATGTCAGCTCGTATCCAACCCGAAGACGAGACCGGGAGGAACGGTACGCGTCCTTTTTTGTTATCTTCTCGGTTCGTTGCAGGTCAACTCCCTTATCGAGAATAACCATCGCCGCTACCAGCTTGCTGATAGATGCTATGGGGCGAACGGCATTGCAGTTTTTCGCGTATATCACTTCCCCGTTTTCATAGTTTACTAAAATAGCAGATTTCAGATTCAGGTATGGACCTTTTTTCACAGAGTCAAAGTCGAACTGATAAACTTTCCTGAATCCAATTTTCTGAGTCAGGTCACTACCTTCCAGAAGGTAAAGGCTGTTTGCCGAAAAAAAGATAAACGCCGCCAGCAAAAAAAACATCGGCGGGATTTTACTCTTTCGCAGTATCTTCACAATCGCCTTCCCTGTTTAATATCGAATCCATTTCAATATCTCCGGTAGAGTGGGACGTTTTCCGTACATAAGAATACCAATACGGAATATCTTGCTGGTAATCCAAACCATCACCACCACCGCCAGACATACGAAAAGCAGTCCCAACAGCGCCTCACCGACAATACCACTAAACAGCGAATACTCTGTTAATGTCGGAGCGATAAATATCACCCGCATCATCATCATCGTTGGAGTCAACAGCGGTATCATCGAAAGAATTACCGATGTTGTAGAGTTAGGTTCTTGAATGACATAAATACCGAGAATAAACGGCAGTATCATCATCATCGTAATCGGCATGACAAATCCCTGGGCTTCTTTCTCGGTATTGACAATAGAACCCACCAAAGCAAATATGGTCGAGTACAGGAGATAACCGGAAATCATGTACAGAACGAAAAAGATAACAATAACAGGATTGAAAATAATCCTGTCGATAGAAGAGTCAATATTGAAACTACCTTTCATTGAATACAGCCCCGCTCCGATAATAACCCAGACAGCCATTTGGGTAAAATTAGCGCCCGCCAGCCCGATTATCTTCCCAAACATAAGCTGGAACGGGCTGACTGAGGAAATAAGCACCTCAATGATACGTGAATTCTTTTCCTCGATAACAGAACGCATCACCAGTTGACCATATCCGACAACCATCCCGAAAATGATACCAATAAAAATAATGGAACTGAAATATTTTATCTCAAATGGTATGGAGTCACCCTTGGCATCTTTTGTTTTCAGGTTTACCCGACGTGTCAAAGATAACACCGAATCAACCGAGAGGTTGACATTGGATTCGTTGAGCCTGATTGACGAAAGGATATTCGACAACTTATTTTCAAAACGACTTAACGAGCGAAAGTTATCGGAATTGGTAACAAGGTATATACCAGTATCCGACATTGGCGCATCGGGTTTAACCACCAGAAAATATTTTAATACATTTTCATTAATAAGCTGCGCTAAAGAATCATATATCGCTTGATACTGAGCCGTATCTTGTTCAGGAAGATTGAATATACTATCGACCTGATAATATGGCATCCCATTATCAAGTTTATATTCCGCCAATTCATTTGAAAATGATGTCCCAATATGGTATTCACTTTGGTCTATGACAGCCAAGTGTTCCGTTTTTGATGATTTCTTTGCTGCCAGCATTGCCGGCAATACGGAAAAACCAATCATCAAGGCAGGAGTAAGCACAATACCGAGAATAAAAGATTTTTTCTTTACGACCTGCACATATTCCCGTTTCAAGATAATCCAAAACTTATGCACTGGCAGCCCCCTTCATTTTATTGTGGAATTCGGTCGGGTCAATCTTTGCCACATCAATAAAGATATCATACAAAGAGGGTTCCACCACTTCAAACCTGCGAACAGTGACTTTGTCAATAATCACTTTCAGGATATCATTCGGGTTTGTCTTTTTATCAATGCCCAGTTCTATATAATTGTTGAACTCGGTAACTGACAATACTCCGGGGAGCGATGCCATAAAAGCACCGTCACCTTCCATTTCAATCTGAATGCTGTTTTTTCCAAAACGTTTTTTTATCTCGGTAAGGCTGCCGTCAAGGACTTTCTTCCCCTTGTTAATCATACAGATATGGTCACATAGCTTTTCTGCCTGTTCCATCACATGAGTTGAAAACAAGATGGTTTTCCCGGAACGTTTCAATTCGAGGATAATGTTTTTCATTAGTTCAATATTTAGTGGGTCAAGTCCCGAAAACAGCTCATCAAGAATAATAAGTTCCGGCTTGTGAATGATTGTGGTAATGAATTGCAGTTTTTGCTGCATTCCTTTAGACAGTTCTTCTACTTTCCGAGCACGGTATTCACCGAGTCCCATCCGTTCCAGCCATTGCACAGCAGAATCTTTGACTTCACCCGGTTTGCAGCCCTTTAGTTCCGCTAAGTACGTAATCACCTCCATGAGGGTCATCTTCTTGTACAAACCACGCTCTTCGGGGAGATACCCAACCCGGTTTTTGAAATCAGGTTGCGGTGGCTTACCGTCGATCAGCACTTGCCCGGAATCGGGAAGAGTGATATTCATAATCATACGAATGGTGGTAGTTTTACCCGCTCCGTTTGGACCGATAATGCCGTAAATAATCCCTTCCGGAACATCAAGCGACAGGTGGTCCACCGCCGGTGTATGGTTATATGTCTTGCAAATATTCTCAAGTTGCAATCGCATTCCATGTCCTCTCATGTAATTGTCAGATATGGTATTATTTATGACAGGTCAACCAAAACATAACATGTCCTGTTATTTTATCAGTTGTTTCATCGTAACAGCATCGGCAACAGCTTTTCCCTGGTGACAATTGTTAAAAAACATAAAAAGTTTTTTCACTTTCCCTTTTGCTGCCATCTTATCAATTTTGTCGAGCCATTCCTGCAGGATATCGGGAGAATACTTGTAATCATACCGAAGCTCTCCTCCATTCCACCATTGCTCCGCGTTTCTTCCGTGCATACGGATATATGCCGTGTCAGTTGTTGCAAAGAGGTCCGGTTTTAATAATCCCGGCAACGGTGGCTCATCGACACAGACATACCCTATCCCTTCCGCTTTCAGCCGGTCGTACATTGTTCTGTTTACCCAGCTTACATGGCGAAACTCGACAAACAATTGGTGGGGAGCTACTGCTTCCTTACACATACACACATAATCAAGCGTATTGCTGTTGCATTTGAAAGAATACGGAAACTGTGCCAACAATCCCGACAACTTATTACTCTCTTCAAGTGGTTTCAGAGCTTCAAGAAAGGTTTTGCGATCGTTTTCAAGGTTCTGGCGAATATGGGTAAACGATTGCGGAACTTTTACAATAAACTCAAAACCTTGTGGTGTTTTCTGAGCAATTTTCGACATCACTATCGGATGCGGAATGCGATAATAGGTGGAATTGATTTCTACTGTATGGAAATGCCTGACATAATAGTCAAGCATCTTGCCCTTTTCGATATCAGGAGGATAAAATGCCCCGCGCCAATCTTCAAAACTATAGCCTGATGTTCCGATTTGTATCTCCAACCATTACCCCTTCATCGTTTATATTTGATATACAACTCTATACGGCAAGTTATTCAACAAGTTTTTTGAAATATTCATTTTCATAAAAAAGCAAGGCGTATACCTTGCTTTTTTCAGGATAAATATTTTTCACGTAAATTGAGGAAGAATCATCAGACTCCCAATGTTTCGCGTAATTTTTGGAAAAAAGATTTGTTTGCTTTGGGAGGTTTGAACGATTCCGATTTTTCCAGTGATTTAAGCAACTGTTTATCTTTAGCAGACAACTTCGTAGGAACCCATACAACGACCTGAACCAGTTGGTCACCCCGACCGCTTCGATGCAGATGCGGGATTCCTTTTCCCCTCATACGGAGCAGTTTGCCCGGTTGTGTTCCGGCTGGTATTTTCAATTCCGAGGTTCCCTCGAGAGTCGGGACCGTTACCGTTCCCCCAAGAGCTGCTGTGGTAAATGAGACAGGCAGTTCGCACATGATATCATCACCATGACGCGTGAAAATATCGTGCTCTATTTCTTCGAAGACAGCAACAAGGTCACCCGGTTGTCCATTATTGGGAGCAACATTCCCCATGTTATCGACAGTCATATAGTTCCCGCTGGTAACACCGGGGGGAATTTTCAGTTTGACCGTGCTCTCACCGCGAACCCTGCCTTCGCCATGACAGACTTTACAGGGCTCGGCTATTATTTCACCTGAACCACGGCAACGGTCACAGGTCATCACCTGCTGAATAGTACCTAAAAAAGTGCGGCTGACTCTCCTGACTTGCCCGGCACCCCGGCACTGCGGACAGGTTTTACGGGATGAACCGACTGCAAGTCCGCTTCCTCCGCATTCTTCACAACGGACCATTCGCTTGACTTTAATCGATTTCTCAACCCCGGACGCAATTTCTTCGAGAGTAAGTTCGATGCGAATACGCAAATCCTCTCCGCGAGCCCGTCGCTGACGTCGGCTGCTTCGCCCCCCCATACCGAACATCTCATCGAATATTGAACCACCGGCTCCGAAATCACGCATAAACGCCCGCAGGGCATCACTAAGGTCAAAACCAAACCCTCCGCTGAAGCCACCAAAACCGGCTCCCTGCTCTAACCCGGCATGACCATACTGGTCATACATCTGTCGTTTTTGGGGATCTTTGAGAACTTCGTACGCTTCCGTAGCTTCCTTGAACTTATCCTCAGCGGTTTCATCACCGGGGTTTCTGTCAGGGTGATATTTGAGAGCCAGCTTCCGGTATGCCGACTTTATCTCAACCTCGGTTGCACTCCGGCTGACACCAAGGATTTCATAGTAATCACGTTTTGTCATTCGTCAGCTACTTCTTATCGTCGTCAACCACCTCAAAGTCAGCATCAACAGCCCCATCGCCTGAGGAAGCATCACTATCAGCGGTACGTTCCTGTCCGGTATCACCTGATGTTGCCGTCTCCGCCCCTGTTCCTGCAGCAGCCTGTTCCGACTGTGCCTGTTTGTACATTTCTTCGGCAAGTTTATGCGATGCCGCTACCAGTTCTTCCTTGGCGCTGTTAATCGTTTCAATCGATTCACTTGAGAGCGCATCTTTCAATTTCTTAATGGCATCTTCTATCTTGGTTTTCTCTTCAGCAGAAACCTTGTCACCGTGCTCTTTCAGAGTTTTTTCAGTAGCATAAATAAGCTGGTCGGCTTCGTTGCGGGCTTTAATAAGTTCCGCTTTCTTCTTGTCTTCTTCCGCATGTTTTTCGGCATCCTGCACCATGCGCTCAATCTCTTCTTCGGATAAACCGGATGACACCTCAATCTTGATTGACTGCTCTTTACCGGTAGCTTTATCCTTTGCCGAGACATGGACAATGCCGTTCGCGTCAATGTCAAATGTCACCTCTATCTGAGGGACACCACGCGGTGCCGGAGGAATACCCACTAAATCGAACCGACCAAGGGTACGATTATCCACCGCCATTTGTCGTTCTCCCTGCAGGACATGAATCGATACCGCATTCTGGTTATCCTCGGCAGTAGAGAATATCTGCGACTTTCTGGTTGGGATAGTTGTATTGCGCTCGATAAGTTTGGTCATCACTCCCCCCAGCGTTTCGATACCGAGCGAAAGCGGGGTTACATCGAGCAGGACAATATCTTTCATGTCACCGGCAAGAACACCACCTTGAATAGCAGCACCAATGGCGACCACTTCATCAGGGTTGACTCCTTTGTGCGGTTCTTTGCCGAACAGTTCTTTGACCAATTCAATAATTTTCGGCATCCGGGTCATTCCGCCAACAAGCACCACCTCATCAATGTCACCAAATGACAACTTGGCATCGTTTAAGGCAGCTTTGCAAGGCTCCACCGTGCGTTGTACCAAGTGATCAGTCAACTGCTCGAATTTCGAACGGCTGAGCGTTAAATCCAAATGTTTCGGTCCTGACTGATCGGCAGTGATAAACGGCAGGTTGATATTGGTTTGCATTGTGGAAGAAAGCTCGATTTTTGCTTTTTCGGCTGCTTCTTTCAAACGCTGAAGAGCCATGCGGTCTTTTCGCAAATCAATACCCTGTGACTTACGGAATTCATCAGCCATCCAGTCAATCAGTACCTGGTCGAAATCATCACCGCCCAGGTGAGTATCACCGTTTGTTGAGCGTACTTCGAAAACCCCATCGCCGATTTCAAGGATGGAAATATCAAACGTTCCGCCACCGAGATCATACACCGCTATCTTTTCATTTTTCTTTTTATGAAGTCCGTACGCCAGCGATGCCGCGGTTGGCTCATTGATAATGCGTAACACTTCCAGCCCGGCAATTTTCCCGGCATCCTTGGTTGCCTGACGCTGCGAATCATTGAAATATGCCGGAACGGTAATAACCGCTTGTTTTACTTCAGAGCCGAGATAGTTTTCAGCCGCCTGTTTCAAATATCGCAAAATAGCCGCCGAGATTTCCGGAGGCGAGTAGGTCTTCCCCATCACCTCTACCATCACGGCGCCTTTATCATTGGAAGTCACTTTATAAGGAACAATCTTCTCCTCCGAAGCTACTTCATTATGCATCCGTCCCATAAAACGCTTAATAGAAAAGATAGTATTTTCCGGGTTGGTAACCGCCTGACGTTTTGCGGCTGCTCCGACCAGTCGCTCGCCATCCTTGGTAAATGCAACGACCGATGGTGTGGTCCGCGCTCCTTCCTGATTGGGAATCACAACCGGGTCTTTTCCCTCAAGAACAGCCACGCAAGAATTGGTTGTTCCGAGATCAATACCAATAATTTTGCCCATTTCTAATCTCCTGTTCTCTATCTACAATATGTTATTCAAATCAAGACACCCCAATTAGCGGGCTGATTCATCTGCTGTCTTTTCCGGTTTTCCCTTACTGACTCCAACCTTGGCATGACGAATCACCCGGTCGCCCTGTTTATATCCCCGACTGACTTCAACTGCTACGACCCCTTCGGGATGCTCATCGGATTCAATTTGCATTAGGGCTTCGTGTAAATTGGGATCGAATGTCTTACCCACCGCTTCGATTGGTGTAACATTGTATTTTTCTAACAGTGTTTTCAACTGGTTAAAAATAAGTTCGACCCCTTCACGGAACCCTGTTCCCTCGGAGCCATCGTTACCGTGTTGCATTGCCCGTTCGAAGTTATCCATTATTTCCAGAAGCTCACAGATGATATTTTCATTTGCCTGACGCAACATGTCTTCGTAGTTGCGAGCAATACGTTTCTTATAGTTATCAAATTCAGCAGCAGTCCGCAGTAGTTTATCTTCCAGTTCCGCCACACGTGCTGTCATCTTTTCTTCCTCTGTCATCGGGGGTTGGGTGGATTCGGTCTCTTTGTTTTCTGATTCCGCATCCTGCTCATTTTGCTCGGAATTTTTCTGTGCAGCTTGTTCTTCCTGCTTTTTTGCATTTTCCATTTTATGCTTCTTGCTTTCAGACATGCGCTATTTCCCCTTCTTTTCATCCATACCTGAAAGAACTTCCGTTATCGCCTTTGCCGTATAACGAACGACCGAAGCCAGTTTACTATACGGCATACGTGTAGGACCGATAATACCGATAGTACCGGATATATTTCCAACCTTGTATGATGATGTTACCAGTGAACAATTCATGATTTCCGACCAACGACTTTCCTTGCCAATCGTGATAAATAATCCTTCATTTTTGGCTTTCAGCAAAAACTCCCGTAACTCATCGCCATCTTCAATAAGTTTGAGAAGCATGGCAAGCTTGTTTCTGTCAGAGAACTCCGGCTGCTGTACCAGATGATCAGCACCGGCAACAAAAACATCATCAGTACGGTCTTCGGTCCAGATTTTATCTTTCGAGTCAACAATCAACTTGATGAGTCGTCCCCCCGCAGAGACATCAGATAGCCGCTCGCTGACAGTGGAGCGAATCTGAGCCAGGGTAAGACCGGCAAGGCGTTCGTTCAGAACCATTTCAACTTCCCGGAGTGAGGATTCATCAATTGATGCTTCAACTTCAATAATTATACTTCGCGCCAAACCGGACTGGACAACCACTACCGCCATCAACCTGTCTTCAGTCAAGGGGATAAACTCAATGCGTTTTAACACTCCTTCTTCAAAACGTGGCGCGCTGGAAACTCCAAGCTGATTTGTGATTTCGCTCAATACCCGGCAAGTCTGCCCAAGGATTTCCTTAATACCGCGCCCTTCTTTTAATATAGAGCGTTTGATACTCTCTTTCTCAGCTTCGGTAAGCTCCTCAGGTTTTAACAGGTAATCGACATATACCCGGTAACCCAAATCCGTCGGAACTCTTCCGGCTGAAGTGTGCGGCTGCTGCACCAATCCAAGTTCTTCAAGGTCCTGTAACGTGTTGCGAATAGTTGCCGATGAAACCCCCATCTTGAACTTATTTGCAATAACACGAGACCCTACCGGGTCAGCAGACCTGATATAATAATTTATCAGGTTTGCAAGGACCTGTCGCTCCCGTTCTGAAAGATTTTCAAACGCCATTTCAACTCAACCTACCTTAACTGCCATTATGACAGCCTTATTGTCAGACAGCTTACAAAGGTACAAATTATTCTACAATAGTCAAGTTGAATTGATCCGAACTGCCCTCATTTTCCTTAGATTGTTATCAAACCATCTATGAACAGGGCTTTTTATTACCAGTTCTCGGCTAACAACTCAAAGTATGACTGGGGATGATTGCAAGCCGGGCAAACTCGGGGAGCCTCGGTCGATTCATGTAAAAAGCCGCAATTCCGGCAACGCCAAACCACTTTCCCATTTCTCTTGAATACCCGTCCGGCTTCAAGATTATCCGCAAGCTCTTTATATCTTTTTTCATGCTGCTTTTCGGCAATGCACACCATATCAAATACAGCGGCAATTTGTTTGAACCCTTCTTCTCTGGCAACCCTGGCAAATTCCGGGTACAATTCGGTCCACTCGTGATTTTCACCACCGGCAGCCGCACGAAGGTTTTCAAGGGTATTGCCGATAACACCAGCCGGAAACGAAGCAGTTATCTCAACATCACCGCCTTCGAGAAATTTGAAGAATCGCTTGGCATGTTCTTTTTCATGATTGGCAGTCTCTTCGAAAATATCCGCAATCTGCATCAACCCCTCTTTTTTAGCAACACCGGCAAAGTACGTGTATCTGTTTCGTGCTTGAGATTCTCCCGCAAATGCTGCTAACAGATTCTTTTCTGTTTGCGTTCCTTTAAGACTCTTTTCCATAGTAGTCATCTCCTCTTTATTTTCACAAATTCAATGTCGCGTTTTACTTTTGAAGAACGCCCAAATCTCATGAGCCATTTCTATATCATGGTTTTGCTTGCCGAACATCAACTCAAACAAAGCTGAATACTGCTCCTGAATACTCGGTTCGGCATGACCGCCACCAATAACTTTGTATAATACAACTTCCGCACCATCAGTACCATTGCGAAATTCATATCGAATCACGTGTGAATCATCTTCGGTGTTGATATCGGGAAAGTTAGTTATGATGGGTATTGTGTCTGTTTTATTATGTTCGACCCAATAAGCCACCGACTCTTCCGCAGACAGAACAGTGCCATGATCCGGATTAGGAGGATTGCTCACAGTTCCGCCTTCATACGGCAGGTGACTATCTGCTGTGCCATTCATAAACAGAACCGAAAGCGGATTTGTGGGAGAGCCACATTCACTTTCCGCGGGCATCGCCGCTACTACCGGAGCAACAGCAGCTAACCTGTTTGATAGTTCCACCGCCAGCCGTAATGTCATCAAGCCACCGTTGGAAGTACCCGAAACATATATTCGATTAGTATCGATATTATATGAATCATTAAAACGGGTTATTAATGTGTCAATAAATTTCACATCATTAACATCGGGATTAACAATAGCATCACCGCGACAATCATTCCAGGCTGGTTTATCATAAGCTCCATTAGCACCCTGGGGATAGACAACGATAAATTTTTCAGTGTCCGCAACAGCCATCCACACTTTGTAAGGAGCCTTGAATCCGCTTTCCCCGGTCATATCCTCTGTGTGGACCCCTCCGCCATGAAGTAAAATAACCAGGGGACACGGCAGGAAGCCCAAACTATCCGGGATATAATATTCATAGGTGCGAGACAATCCATCGACTACAATAACATTGTTACTGAAAAGACCAAAATCATCGCCGGGGTTATTTGACGGACTTGACGAGTTTGAGCAGCTTATGGCAAACACACCCGATATAACAGTCAGGAGAAGTATCATCAGAGACGGTTTGTAATCTCTTATCCGTAACATAACAGTCAACATAATAAAATAGATATTCTTGTTCCATACATTTTCTTAACACGCATGATAATCTGTTCTCTATCCTTTCGCAAGTGTTTGCACAAAACTGTCATACCGATTTATCAATCCACACTATAAAAAAGCAGCCCTTATACAGAGCTGCCTGAAAATATTTTTTGTGGTAATGGATAAAGCTACTTTTTCTTGTCTTCAGC
>JAJRZL010000147.1 GCA_024275255.1 Candidatus Zixiibacteriota bacterium
AATAAGTGGCTTTTTTGCTACATGGCTCTTTTTTGCAACAATCTTTATTGTTTCATTGACAATATACTCCAATTCTTATATACTTTTCATAAGTAGTGCAGCGTGTAGTAAAACAATGTTCACATCCGGATTGAATTATTACACCTACTCGATAGCATTTCGATAATACAATATTACAAATACAAGAGGGGGACAGGCAAAACGTTCAGTGACACATAAGAAGTCAGGAGGAATCATGAAAAATGGGATTATGGGGGTCGCTGCCAGTATCATACTATTTACGTATATGTTACTGGGGCTTACTGTTCAATTATCGGCAGAGGCTATCATCGCAGACCACAATGCGGTAAGCGCGTTTGACAGTATCCCCCTTGCGTATATCGACTCAATAAAAAGCAACTACCTTGGGTATTATGTCCACACCTCCCACGGAAGCCAGATAATGACCGGGCTGGGAATAGTATATAACTACGAAGACACCATATACAATGCACCGTATATCCGAGAGGTCAGCGATGATTTGGGACACAATGGTGATACCACCTGGGCGCCATATACCAGGACATATCTGGATGAGCATCCCGAATGCAATCTGGTTATGTTCTCATGGTGTGGCGGCGTTTCTGATAATACGGAAGAAGGTATCAATATCTACCTTGCCAAAATGGAGGAGCTTGAAGCTGCATATCCGAATGTGCTGTTTATCTATATGACCGGTCACCTCGATGGTACGGGACCGACCGGTAACCTCTATATACGCAATAACCAAATCAGGGATTACTGCGCCACCCATGATAAAGTATTGTTTGATTTTGCAGATATAGAAAGCTGGGATCCGGATGGCAACTATTACCCCAATGAAACCGACGCCTGCAACTGGTGTTCCAACTGGTGCGCTATTCACACCTGCCCGGAATGTAGTTACTGTGCCCACTCGCATTGCTTTAACTGTTACATGAAGGGAAAAGCCTGGTGGTGGATGATGGCACGAGCTACCGGCTGGAACCAATTTCCACAGGATGATGACGGGGATGGGATTCTCAACAGCAACGACAATTGTCCTTCCGTTTGGAACCCCGGACAGGAAGATACCGATGGGGACCTTATTGGCGATGTATGCGACAACTGCCCCGATACTGCCAATACTGACCAGGCTGATGCCGATAACGACGGCACAGGCGATGCCTGCTGTTGTATCGAACGGGGAAATGTTGACAATATCGCCAACGGAAGCGGACCGATGGATGTATCCGATGTCACCTATCTGGTTGGTTTTTTGTTCCAGGGCGGCGATACTCCCCCATGCCCGGAACAGGCAAATGTCGATGGTGTCATTGGTGGCGGTGGTTCTGTTGATGTTTCGGATTTAACATATTTGGTTTCGTTTTTATTTCAGGGAGGAACCGCTCCACCCTCTTGCCCGTAATATATTTACGACATAGAGAGCAAAAACAACACAAGCCAACCTTGCGGGAACTGGTTAGTGTTTTTTCCCCGGAGACAGGGTTAGTCTGGCTCATCTTCATGTGGTAAATCATTACAGACGGACAGAGTATCCAGAAAATCCCGGTGTTGATTTGATAATATCCCGAAGTTGCCTTTCATCGTATTTACCATACGCAGTAGAAGCACCATAGAAAACTATTTGCTTTGTTACCGGGTCGATTTCAAAATAGCCACCCCCGCAGATTTTGTAGCTATGGTCAAAAATATGATACTGGTCAGGTTTGTGCTCCCATGCCGAAGCCAATTCGTTCATTGCACAAAATTGCTCGACAAGGTTGGCATGATAGGGATAGTGTTTCAATAGCCCATAAATGAGTGTTATTTCAGAGTCCGAATGTATCAAAACAAACTTTCCGACATGTTTTTTGACATGGTTTGAATGGAGCAAATCATCCAAATCAATAATGGCGGGGACCATCTCCTTGTTTCTTGCCATCAATACACCCGAATATGGTTAGAGAAAATCCAGCCCCGTTTCCCTTTCCATGCCTCTACACGATAGATACCGGGGTCTGAAACTTTGTACTCAAGATAACTTGTATCTGATTGCATCACCAATTGACCGTTATGGATAAGTTTCAAACGGGCTCTTTTGGGAAGACGGACAACCAGTTTTGTTTTGTCATCCAATGACAATGTATCCCCGCACGTGGCAACCTGAGAACCATTCTCGGCATAAAAGGTAAACCCGTCAGCTTTTCCCCATCGCATATTGGAAATAAACACCCGACAACCTTTCAGTGCGTTATAAAGTTGTCTCCGAGCGGTTTCAAAATTGCTCGACAATGGTTTATCCAGCAAAACATGAGTCCGCAAACAGCGAAAATGCACTTTATATGGGAATATCTCCACGTTGAGCGGTCCGACCTTAATGGAAAAGGCGTGAGCATCGACACTGGCAATCCCCACCACCGGCTTCGTCATATTCCATTCATCCCATTTTTTCAAAATACGATCGGTAGGACCAACCATTGATTTCCGTGGAGAAAGCGCCATAACAAGCTTATTATATGGTGTCAGGCGTTCCATCCATTCCGACATCTGGTTCCAAAGCTCCACACCGGTAAACCCCTCAACAGACCAGTCTTTCCACGGGTAGGGGGGGAACCGCGCCATGCGGTTACGGATTTCATCAGGGTGTGCCAGAATCCCGATCGCCCCGTCATCAGCACCAGCAGCAACATATTCTGCGGCTGACATGTGTTGGGAATATACACCCGGTGAGCCAAACAGCAGGTAATGATGATTGTCGTCTTCATCGTTATGTTCATATCCGACAATTACCAACATAGTATTATATATGCCTTCTTTGCCCGTCTCGCGATGTTTCAGGGTCATGTGGTCGGAAAACATGATGAAATCAAGTCCTGCCGACTGACCGATAGCAACAACTTCCTCAAACGATTTAGTCCCATCGGATTCTGTCGTATGAACATGAATAGCACCACTGTATTGATACCAATTCCCGACTTTTCTACTCACGCATCTCACCTTTCGTATCCGGCACCCGGCGGAAAATAAACAAACCAACCATCATCATACATACCAGAGATAATACACCCATCTTGTATGGGAGTTTCTCATAATCGGCAGAATCAATATGTAATAATGAGATAACAAATTTTCCCCATGTTCGTTCCGCATGAAACAGGTACACCACCGTTGTCCAAAGCAACGGACCGACAATAGCCGCCGCCCGACCAGAGAGGGAAAACAAGCCGAAAAACCTCCCCAGTTCATCTTTGGGGACCAGTTCCGCAAGCAGGGGACGTGAGGTGGTCCAGAGCCCTCCCAACAGCACTCCGACAACCGAGCCCAATATCCAGACCACGGTCATACTGTTAGTCAGAACAAACAATATCAAAACTACAATCCAGCTTGCTACTATCAGGTTCAGCAACCGCTTCAACGACCAATAGACAGAAATTTTTCCAATGATAAACGACCCTAATACGGCAGAAAGAGTGGATATGATTAGAAACGTGGTAATATCACTATCGGATAGACTGAGAACGATAGAACAGTACAAGCCAATATTGAGAATTACCGTCGTGACGGCATCTTCAAAGAAATAATCGGAAATAAGAAATCGCAGCACCCCCGGATATCGTTTTGTTGCTTTCAGAGAGAACCATATTTCACGGTAAGCATCTTTCAGACTGCTTTTTTTTGTTTTTGTCACCGGTCGTTCCCGAACCCATAAAAACAAGGGGATAGAAAAAACCATAAACAAAACCGCCGTGGGGAAAAAGGCACCGGTTTTCCCTGAGCCATCCAGGAAATCGACATTCCATCCCATCAGCTCCCCGGAGACAAACGGTAAAACCAGCACCATACCCACAACCGAGCCAACATAACCAAACGCCACTCCCACCCCGGAGATAAACCTCGCTTGTGCCCCATCAGCCACGGAATACAACAGCGCATTATAAAACGGCTGCCCGGCTTCGTATGAGAAATTGGCAATAATAAATAACAGAATAGTCAACACAAAAACCGATGGCGGGATAAACGCCATCAACCCGACGGCAATACAACAGGTAACAGTAAAGAGGAACAGGAAAATCTTTTTCCGGGTAGAATGGTCAGACATCGCTCCCAATGCCGGAAGCAGCGCTGCTGCAAAAATCATCGAGACAGCATACGGAATATCATACCAGCGGTCATCATAGCCAAGGTCTTCAACAATGTATCGTTTCAAGTACAGGGAGACAATGTTCATCGAGTAGATGGTATTGGCGAAATCATATAATGACCACCCCAAGACATCTTTGCGGAGCCATGACTCTGAAGCACCCATGCTTTACAAGCCAAGTTCATCGGCTATGGTCATCATCCCTTCATGCACTAACAGGAGAAACGGTTCAAGCTCCAGCCCCAGTTCCGAACAGGCAGCGATATTTTCACGGGTAGCACCGGCGGCAAATCGTTTCTCTTTGAACCGACGCAACATAAACTGACCATCAACAGATGCCAGTTTTTTATCGGGATGCATCAATGCACACGCGACTATAAAGCCGGTAGTGGGATCAACAGCATACAACGCCCAGTCGAGCTTACTCTTGCAGGGAACATGACCGGGATGAGCATGGATGGCATAAATCATTTCTTCTGGAAGGTTATAATCCTTCAGCCACTCTTCGGTAAGATAGGTATGACGGGTTTCATCATCTTTTGTCTCATGGTAGTCAAGATCATGCAACAATCCCGTCAACCCCCAGAACTCAACATCTTCGTTCAGATGTTCAGCCAGTCGCCGCATACCGACTTCGACAGCCAGAATATGTTTGAGCAGATTATTGACACCAATCTTATCAACTACCAGCCGGTAGGCATCATCACGTGTCAGTTGGAGATTCGTCATAAGGCACAATTAAAAGGTACGAAGGGTACGTGTCAAGAGACGAAAAAAATCAATGCTATCAAATGATAGCAGCAGCGACTAATCAAGAAACTGCCATGTAAAGCCGTAGTAAAAATACCTGCCGGGGAATGTGAGATACTCACGGGAACGGTAAGGAGTAGCGAATACATTCTGAAAAACAAAGTGCATACGGTAATCTTTAATGGCAAACGACAGCTTCACATTGGCAACAATATCTTTCCCCAGTTCCTCTACGCTATATCCATGATAAGGCCCTACATAGGTAATCTCACCATACGCAAATAAGTCCATCAATTTCTGCTTCCAGTACACATGAAGCTCGGCTCCCGAAAAGAACTGGTACTCCGGTGTATATGCCCTGTCGGGTATTTCTGAATATGTCACCTTGTGATAAGCTGCGCCACCGACATAAGTTAAAAAGTCTTTGATTTGAAGACGTGGTTGTATGGTTACATCATAAAAGGTCACATCACCGTTCTGGGGAGTAAACCACACTTGACTTCCGGTTGTATCTGTCTTGATTCGGTGTACCCAGTCAATCCCGTCAAAGATTTTACCACCAGTAATTGATAATGCGATGTTATTGTCAACGGTCCCCAATTCATAAACAATATTTCCCGTCAACTGGCGTTCCGGTTTGAGACGGCTGTTACCTTCTTCGCGATATGGCAACCCGCTGCTTCCATAAATTGTCGAGCTTCGATACGGCAGATACATTTCATGCAATTGCGGTGCGCGTTCGTTGTAACCGACAGACATGAGAAAAAACGAAGATGCTGTTTCACGGAATAACATCAACGCCCCCTCCGGTAAAAACCCGAACCGCTCCACGTACCGTCCGCCAAGACTGCCAGCCCACCGTAACCCCTCATTAAGATGCCCAACCTGCATAAGCACTTCACCATGATAACGGTTGAAGGTATGATACCCGTTGTCATACTTCAGGTACTCGGCATCCAACCGTGTAGAAAATATCGTGCTCCCATGCTGCCACTGACGCAGTGCAAAGCCACCGTGACCAGTCAGGTTGTACCGTCCTTCCAAAATACCTGTTAATGATGACCCCTGGCGTCGATGCTTATACCCCAGCTCGGTATGAGCTGTTCGGTTGTCATTGTCATGCGTGTACGCTACCCGGGCAGCTCTATCGAACTTGTTGCGCAGGACATAACTGCCACCCGCTTCAGGGCGGACAACAAGCGGTCCGTTGCGATTATTCAATTGTCCCCACAGGTGTAAACCGCTGTTATCACCAAGGGGAAA
>JAJRZL010000148.1 GCA_024275255.1 Candidatus Zixiibacteriota bacterium
AATTTCACGGTGACCATCATGCCAGTTTGTTTCGAGTATATCATACCCTTGTTTCTTGTAATACCCTGCTGCTTGTTGTTCGTATGCTCTGCCTGTTTTGACCCGATTTTCCATGTCGGAAGAATGTTTATCAGACAAGGGAATATTCTTTCATCAAATCCGCTACCGGCTTATAAGACTTTCGATGAATATCGCAGGGACCGTATATTCTCAGCTCTTCCAAGTGGGCAGGAGTAGGATACCCTTTATGCTTTGAGAATGAAAAAGAGCTATACAACCCTTCCATGCGATCCATAATTCGGTCACGGGTGACTTTCGCAATAACAGATGCCGCAGCTATCGACTGACAGAGGGCATCACCACCAACGACCGGAAGCTGCGGACATCCGATATGCGGTACTGGGTGATTCCCATCGACAAGGACAAAATCCGGCGATGGTTTCAGTTCCATCACTGCTTTTCGCATTGCCATCAGTGATGCTTTATGGATATTAATCCGGTCAATATCTTCATTGTCAATAATACCAACAGCACAGGGCAAACCCAAATCGACGATTTCATCAAAAACCTGGTCTCGTCGCAAAGGTGTCAGTTTCTTGGAATCAGCGACACCCGCAATCTGCACTCCAATCGGTACAATCACAGCAGCAGCA
This sequence comes from Candidatus Zixiibacteriota bacterium, assembly GCA_024275255.1. Taxonomy (GTDB): domain Bacteria; phylum Zixibacteria; class MSB-5A5; order GN15; family FEB-12; genus JAJRZL01. The sequence continues at coordinate 654 of JAJRZL010000148.1, forward strand.
ACGACCGGTCCCGCAAGAGGACCACGCCCGACCTCATCAACACCACACACTGCGGAGTACCCTTTTTCAAATAATAATTCCTCAATGTGTTTGAGTTCATCGGGGGTCAGCTTTTCTTTTGTATTCATGATAGTATCCATACCATATATGTATAATTGTCATACTCACGCACGGTCAACCAAAAAAGGCCACATTTATTATATCGACTCATAAAATGGCTTTTATTAGAATTATCTGTCATATATACTGATATCTTGAAAGAGATATTGTTCACTATTTGAACGAGAGAATGCGTAAAATAAAGTCATCAACAATACCCTACCGTGTCATCAGCGGTTCCTTGAAAGGTGTCCGGATAGTCGTGCCTGACCTTGGTGTCACCCGCCCACCACTCACACGCTTGCGTCGGGCAATAAGCGACTTCATGCAACCCTACCTGCCGGGTGCTCACTTCCTGGATTTATTCAGCGGCTCCGGCTCGTATCTTTTTGAAGTGGTCTCACGCGGAGTGGCATCAGCAACCGGGGTGGAATACGAATCACGACTGGCACATGCCATCAATAAAGAAGCAATGCGATTGGAGATAGACGAGCGCTTACATTGTCTGTGCGATGATGTTTTCGATATTATCCCGCAACTGTATCGTGAAGGCAAGCGGTATGATATTATCATGGCAGCACCTCCCCAGTATAAAGGATACATTGATAAAACGCTTACAACTCTGGCAGATTTTCCTCTCCTGGCTCCTGATGGTATGATTATTTGCCAGCATGACACTTCGGAAACCAGGAGAATTTCCTTTGTGCCGTTTACAATAACCCAACAACGCAAATATGGCAACACGACTTTTACTATCCTCGCAGAAACGACAGCCAGTGATTCTCCCCCTTCGTAATATTCTTCCATTGTACATATCATAAAACTTGCCTTGTATTCCATCAAAGCATTATAGTACCTTCTGGATGCGACAGGTGCACTTTCCTTTTGAACAAAGAGCGTGGCAGTCTGTTATGTACGGTAGAAAACAATGGAATGATAAAGGAACTATATGTTATTCAGATTTGCTGTTTTTTTTCTGTTAGTAGCAACGGGCGTTGCTTCACCATCGTCTGACAGCCGATTGCAGGAAGATATTTACTATGCCAGGGACCGGGTTATGCCCGCTCTGGTGCATATCCAGCCGGTGATAAAAAACTACAACACCGGTGAGCTTGAAAAACAAGCCGTTATCGGCTCCGGTATTATCTTTCATCCTGATGGGTATGTTGTAACCAATTACCATGTAGCAGGAAAAGCCGAACGAATCATTTGCACGCTCAATGACAAGGAACAGGTGACCGCTGAATATGTCGGTGGCGATCCTCTCACCGATGTTGCCGTTATCAAGTTGCATCTTGATGACTATGAAGGGCACATTGCGGTGGCGGAATTTGGAAATTCCGATTCCATACAGGTCGGACAGTTCGTTCTGGCGATGGGCTCACCACTATCACTTTCCCGGTCTGTTTCTGAAGGAGTCATTTCTACGAAAGACAGATATTTCAGCCCCGATGTCCACCTCCCTTCCGGTGAACGGACCGGCAGGTACAACCTCTGGATTCAAACCGATGCCGCTATCAACCCCGGTAACTCCGGCGGTCCGTTGGTTGACCTGACCGGACAGGTTATCGGCATCAATTCACGGGCAACCCTGTTTGCCAACAATATCGGGTTTGCTATTCCTATCAACGTGGTAAAAAAAGTCACCGAGTCCATCCTGAAAAATGGAGAAGTAGTCCGCAGCTGGATTGGTATCCATTGTCAGGCGCTTCAGGAATTGGAAGAGTTCTTCAAAACTGACCGTGACGAAGGTGTGCTGGTGTCGTCTATTGATCCCGGTTCACCCGCTGAAAAGAGTTTTCTCCATGCCGGGGATATTATTCTCGAAGTAGATGGAGAACCGGTATCTGCCCGTTTCTATGAAGAATTACCGGCATTTTACGATAAAATCGCTCAATACCCCCCCGGTACGGAACTTCCCTTAAAAGTCCTGCGTAACGACCAAATCTACTCGTTCAAAGTCACTACCGAAAAACTGGGCGCTCTGCAGGGTGAAGATTTCGAAGCCAAAGACTGGGGATTCACGATAAAAGCTATTACCGGTCAGATGCAGATTGAGAATAATCTCGAAGACACTATCGGTGTTATCTCTGCAGGCGTGAAGCCGGGCGGTCCCGCCGATATGGCAGGTCTCCGCCCCGACGATGTCATTAAGAAGATTAACCAGACCAACATTACCAGCCTGCCGGATTTTGTGGTAGTGTACAATGAGCTGACAGCAAAGGAAGCGGAAAAAATAATGCTCACCGTTAATCGCCGAGGTGCTACTCGGTTTGTATTGATAAAGATAAACCAAACAGATATGGATACGGAACAATGAAGAGAAATAACTATTTATTCTCACAATATATGCTGTTACTATTCGTAACAGGCTGCATGATACTTGCTCCTTCTCTTGGGACAGCACAAACATTTGATTTCGAGCAACTGGAGCAAAAAGTACGTTCCTTTTCTGTTATTATCGATATGAAAATGGAAATTGCTTTCGGGGTTCATACCAGCGAACAAACTGAACGTCATCTTGGCACTATCGTCTCCAGTGATGGGTTAGTACTTTTCGATGGCAGTTCCCTGGTCAATGATGGAGCCTTATCGGTATTTGCCGGTTTTTCGGTAAAAACAACACCTACCCATATTGAAATAACCACCATGAACGATGAGAAATTCGATGGTGAGTATCTTGGTGTTGACCGCTATACCAAGCTTGCCTTCATAAGAATTAAAAGTAATGGGGCACAGTTTACCCCGGTACAGTTTGAAACCAATTACGACTTCAAAGTAGGGCACTGGATAGCACTGTACATGCTTCTCCCGGAATTTATCAGCCCGAACCTTGCTGCCGATGTAGGTATGATATCGGTGGTTATCGAATCACCGGAGCGGTTCCCGCTGACAGTCGGGTTCTCCGCTCTGCAAACGGCATCGGTGCTTTTCGATGAAAACTTACAACCGGTTGGAGTACTTGGTACTCTTATGGACCCTTCCTCAGCAACTACCGATGCCGGTGGGATGCTGGAGTCGTTCGGACAGTTTGATATCCCCTTGTTAGGTGTTCTTCCGGGGGAAAGACTAAAACCGCTGATAAATGATCCTCCCCACCAGGGAGCTATCGACCGTGGCTGGCTGGGGATAACCTTGCAGGCACTTACCAAAGATATAGCCGAATTTTGGGGACTGGATATTCCCGGGGGAATCATTGTCAATGAAATCGTAAAAGGCTCCCCTGCGGAAAAAGGTGGTTTGCAGGTGGGTGACATTGTTGCCAAGGTCAACGGGCAGGAATTAACCATAGACAAAGAAGAAAAATTGCCTGTTTTCCAACGAATGATTTCAGAAATGGGTCCTCATACTCCGGTCGAGTTATTTGTCATTCGCCTCAACGATAGTGGTTTTGATACCCTGAGCCTGCTGATTACCCTTGGGGAAGCCCCGATATCCGCCTCTGATGCCAAAGAGTATGAGAATACGTTCCTTGAGTTCAAAGTCCGCAACATGGTGTTCTCTGATTTCCTGCGCAACAACCTCGACCCCGAAAAATTCAGCGGGGTAGTTATATCCAACTTGAAAATGGGAGGACTGGCTGAAGTAGGCGGTTTACGACCGGGCGATATAATTCAGCGTATTGACGACAAAGAAATATCCTCGATTGATGATATATCCGCTGCGATGGAACAAATTGCCGCAGAAAACCCATCGGAAGTAATTTTCTTTATCTGGAGAAACAACAAAACCCTGTTTGTCAATGTAAAGACAGACTGATTTCTTTCACAAAATATCTTAACAACCCCTTTCGGACATGTCTGTCCGTCAGGGGTTTTTTTATATATACCTCCCGGCTCTCTTGTTGGCGAAGGTTATTCTTTTTGAATTCAGCACATGCAGCAAAATGCATAGCTGGGCAGTTAGGTGCATAATCATTTTTGACTATATATTGCATACAAATCACCAGGCAATGCACACCGGACATCCCGCAAGAAATATAACTGGCTACTATTAAACAAGTTACAACCCCACAAGAAAAGAACAAGATACGTTTCATTATAAAACAGTTTGTATCAATTCGGGCACAGTGTTTGCACAAAGAGATAGTACAGATGAAAGTAGATATGAGCACACGTGGAAAGGAAAGAAAATATGAAATATTTGAGAAAGAAGGATAAACGTATGAAGAACAATCTCATGTTCATCATATTGATGGCTTTTCTCCTGACATTCAGTATGGGAATGCAGTCTGCCGAAGCGTACTCCGGGGTTGTATCAGTTGACACTGTCGAAGCGGAAGCCGGTCAACAGGTGGCAGTACCAATTCGTATTCATAATAATGATGAACCTATTTCAGCCATTACCATACCGTTATGGGTAACGAACCCGGATATCACCATTGATTCCATTTCTTTTGAAGGTTCCATCCTGCCGAGTAATTTTACCGGCTTGATTCAACCGGATACAGCAATTGGGGATACGGTAAAAATCAGTCTTATCGGTAACTGGGCAAGCCCTACCCCGACTATCACTACCTATGAAGGTATCCTCGCTACACTATTCGTAACGATTTCACCATCTGCAATGCCGGGAACGGTAGCGATTGATTCATTTTATATAATTGATACCATCGGAATCACAGATAATGGTACTCCTATTGAAGCAGAACAAAAATTGCTGGCATCGGATATTACCGGGCTGGTGTTATTTTATCCGGGTTTTACCCCAGGAGCCGTGGTGGTATTATCCCCGACCGATGCCGATGACGATTTTGGTAAAACCGGATTGCCGACAGATTATAGTCTGGGACAAAATTACCCGAATCCGTTCAACCCGACAACAACAATTGAATTTGCCCTCCCCAGCGCAGGAGCAGTGAAGCTTGAAGTCTTCAATGTCCTTGGTCAGCAGGTAGTGACCCTTGTCGATGGCTATTTATCAGCCGGTACTCATCTGGTCACCTTTGATGCTTCCAATGAGCCCAGTGGGGTATATTTTTACCGGCTCTCTCATAGTAATGGAATCGAAACGAAAAAAATGACCCTGCTGAAATAATAAATCTGCGTAATCTGCCGATTAGTACAGGGATAGAGCGATTGAAGCCGCTATCCCTGTTTTTTTATGCAAGGAACCCACATGAATCAGGCCGTAGCAGAACAGCAACCACAGGCAGGTACGAAAAAGCAAGTAAAAATAGGCGATTACGTTGTAACCGGTAAAATTGGTGAAGGCGGTATTGCTGTTATTTACAAAGGGTACCAGGAATCCCTGAACCGCGATGTCGCTATCAAAGTTCTCTCTCCCCAGTTAACAAGTGATAAAGATATCGTCAGGCGTTTTGAACGGGAGTCGCTGGTCATAGCCCGGCTGAATCACCCTAATATCGTTCATGTCATTGATAAAGGAACCGCTGCCGGCAGGTACTTTTTTGTGATGGACTATATTGATGGTCCCTCGCTCCGTGAAGTTATAGACTCGCCCAAAATCCCGCTGAAAACCAAGCTCGAAATGATGGTGCAGGTCTGCAAAGCCCTTGACTATGCCCATAAAAACGGTGTCATCCATCGCGATATCAAACCAGCTAATATCCTGATTGACAAACAAGGAAATGCCCTGGTTGCTGATTTTGGCATTGCCCAGATAATCGGAACTCAGGAAAGTGAAATGACCTCGTCTGACGTTGTCATGGGGACACTCTCGTATATGTCACCGGAGCAGAAAATAAGCTCGACCAATGTTGACCAGACAACAGATATCTACGCTGTTGGTGTTATCCTGTATGAAATGTTATGCGGGAAAAAACCACTGGGACATTTCAAAAAACCGTCGGAGATAGTCTCCGGTATCAATATGGCATTTGACGAGATTATACTGAAATGTCTTGCCCAGGAGCCCAAGGATAGATACCAGGCTGCTGTTGAGCTCAAAGATGCGTTACTTGATGTTATCGGTGGTAAGGATTTCAACGGTGCTCACAGCAAAATGTCTGTTTCCGGCACCAGTTCATTCCTCGGTAAATGTCGTCATCTCGACACTATCAGGGAGACCAAGTTCGGCTCCACTATTCTCGTTGAGAACAGGGTAAACAAGCAACTGTATGTAATCAAGCGTCATGTAAAAGGTGATGCCGGACGGAAAGAAGCAAAACTGCTCAGTTCCCTGAAACACAAAAATATTATCAATATCATCGGTGCCGGAGGCGACCAAAAGAACACGGTTATTATCAGTGAATATGCCCCCGGCGGGTCTCTTGCCGATCGAATGGTGCGCAAATATCACTGGGAAAAAGCTTTCAAAATTATTTTGCAGGTTGCCGCTGCTTTGGATTTTGCCCATAAAAATAATATCATTCACGGCAACTTACGGCCCTCTAATATTCTTTTCGATGCCAACGAAGTGGTCAAACTGAGCGATTTCGGGTTGCCCATACACTATGACGGTCCCCGCAAAAGAAACTGGTACAGCCCTCCCGAACGGAAACAATCACGGGTTGGTGACATCTACGGTATGGGAGTTATTCTCCACCAGCTTATTACCAGCAGAAACCCCGGCTATGATTCCGGTGACGGGTTGCTGCTTGATGATGTCCGCGATGATTTACCGGAAGATATTCAAAGAATGTTGCAAAAGATGCTCGCAATCCGTGTGTCTCGTCGTTACCAGTCCTGTGAAGAGCTACTGTTGGATTGGGAAGATTTCGAACGTCGCCGTCAGGAAGAAGCCAGCAGAAAACAACCGATAATCGAGCAGACACCTGAACCGGAGAAAAAGATACCAGTCTGGCTTTATGTATTTATTGGTTTGGGAGTGCTTGCCGGTCTGTTCATTGCCCTGTACATGGGCGGACTTCTGAAATAGTGAGCATACTGAGCAGTAACATCATATAGAAACCAAAACAAACTACACTCGTGACAGTATTTTTTATTGCACCGAATGCCCAAAAAGCGTAAACTACCTGTCGTGACAGTACGATAAACTACATAGCTGTACTTTGGCTTTGCTAAGGATTGCATCGATGCGAAGGGAACTGAATTGGGACTGTTTGACTTACTTTCAAATGATATAGGAATCGACTTGGGAACCGCCAATACCCTGGTCTATGTCCGGAATCAGGGTATTGTGCTCAATGAACCGTCGGTGGTTGCTATTGAGAAATCTACCGGTAAAGTACTGGCAATCGGTTCAGCAGCGAAAGAAATGACCGGACGTACTCCCGGAAGCATTGCAGCAATCCGTCCTCTTAAAGATGGTGTAATTGCCGATTTTGAAATATCCGAAAAATTGATTGCCGATTTTATCCGCCGGGTAGTCAAACACAAGTATCTGATGAAACCCCGCGTGGTGATTTGTGTACCATCGGGTATTACCGAAGTGGAAAAACGCGCAGTGCGCGACTCTGCCGAAAATGCCGGGGCTCGTGAGGTGTACCTGCTTCAGGAACCAATGGCTGCGGCAATTGGTGTCGGTCTGCCGGTTGAGCAACCGACCGGTTCGATGATTATTGATATTGGCGGGGGAACATCGGAAATTGCTGTTATCGCCCTGAATGGAATTGTCAACAATACCTCCATTCGTATTGCCGGCGATGAGCTCAATGAAGCTATCGTTCAATACCTGAAAAAAAACTACAACCTTGCTATCGGTGAGTTGACTGCCGAGCAGATTAAAATTCAAATCGGTTCCAGTTTCCCCATGGAAAAAGAGCTTTCCATGGAAATCAAAGGTCGCGATCTGGTTGCCGGAGTACCGAAGAATCTGAAACTCTCATCAGTACAGGTGCGCGAAGCTCTTTCGGAAACAATCGATATTATCGTGGAAGCTGTCCGACAGGCTCTGGAAAGGACTCCCCCAGAGCTTGCCTCCGATATCCTCGAACGGGGCATTATTCTTACCGGTGGTGGCGCTTTGCTGCGTGGTCTTGATAAACGGCTTCGGCAGGAGACCAACCTTCCGGTCAATATTGCCGAGGACCCACTAACTTGCGTTGTCCGCGGTACTGGGAAAGCCCTGGAAAATTTTGCCCAATACTCCAAGGTGCTTGAAAAGAGCCGCAAAGACTGATTTTTCTCTGCTCTCCCCGTACTGCTATTTCTTGCACCCGTAATATGCCAGGGTAATTTTTATATCTTCCTTCACAGGTAATTCAACAAAATGATTCTCGCCATTAATCTTTTTCTGGCGTCAGTGGTCTTATATCTGGAAATTACATATATGACGAAAGCAAAGTATGAGATTGTCGAACACCTTGTTACTGAAGCCCAGGAGGGCGATAGGGCGGCATTCTCGAAAATAGTGAGACTTATGATGAACCGGACAGTAGCCATGATATACAAGATGACAGGCGAGTATGATACCGCGAAAGATCTTGCTCAGGACACATTTATCGCTGCCTGGGAAAATCTGGCTGGTTTTCGTCATAATGCCCGGTTTGAAAGCTGGCTCTATCGAATTGCCGCCAATAAAACCCTGAATTATCTCAACAGCCAGAAAGGAAAAACCCAAACCACGTCAGATATGAACAGCCACTCCCAATCCCTCTCTCCTGTTTCTCCATCGACACCGGAAAATGACTACATAAGAAAACAGCTTCGCGCAGATATTCTTTCTTTTATGAAGACCCTTCCCCCACAGCAACGGTTGGTATTTGAATTGCGTTTTTACAAGCAGCTCAGTTTCAATGAAATTTCCACCATTACCGGTCGCTCTACCGGTACAGTAAAAACACATTACCGTGAGGCGGTTCAGAAGCTGCGGGATTTTGCCCGAGGAAAGGGGTGGAAACAATGAAACATGAGCATATCCAAAACGAGCTGTTTGACTATTGCGGACAGGCATCTCTTCCCGCCCACCTGGCAAAGCATGTTGAAGATTGTCCGGCATGTAGAAATATCTGGCATGAACTACAAGGGCTATCAGTACGCACGGGGGATGATGAACTGTTTTATCCTGCCGAAAACGAAATTCCCCAGTTAGCGGCTCAGATAGATACTGCTATCAGTAACAACGAACAGGCTCAGCCTGAAGGGTGGCGAACATTCATCTCTTACCTGATACCGATAGCTGCTTCTCTCCTGTTGTTGTTTGGCATAGCGAGAATAGGTTCGCATTTTCAACAACAGGATGAAACACAACAGATAGAAAATACGATGTATTCGCAATCAGACAACACGGATTCCGAGGAGCTTGATGAAAACACTATTTCGTTATTGCTGGAAGAGTTCTCAGCTTATAATGAAATAAGCTCAAGTGAGTTCCTCCTTGATGACCTGTCTGATGAAGAGATGGAATACCTTGTGAAAAATATGGATATAGGAGAATTGTTATAATGAGAATATCAATGACTCATGTCGTTATTGTGCTATTACTTTTTCTTTGCAGCGGTTTTTTGTCCAGCCAGCAAGTACTGGCACAAAAACAAGGCTGTGGTATGAATATGATGCACAATAACCGACCACCCGAAAGCGACTTTCCCGGTCCGCCGGGAGCGCCACCTGATCAACGGCAGAAACATATCGAGCAGCTCCGTATTTTCAAGCTACTGGAAATACTGGATCTCGATGAAACACAGGAATTGGATTTTCTTCAAACGTTCCGTACGTTTCGAAAACAACAACGTCTGTTGAGCAAAGAACGCTCGGATATTATTGATACACTGGCGATGGGATTACGGGACTCATCCCTGTCACCACAGGAAGTTTATTCTCTTGTGGACCGGGTGAATGAAAAGGAAACCTCACTAAAACAACTTGAGAAAAAGTTTCTGCGCCAATCAAAAAGAATTCTGACCGCCGGACAGTTCGGTCGCCTGGTGGTGTTTCAACACCGTTTTGAATACGAACTCTTATCAAATGTACGGTCATTCTGGGAACGTCGAAATAATATGCGCTGGAGAAACAAAGGAGCCGGTGGGCGGTATCTCCCCGAAGGGCAAGAATCAATACCCTGTGAAAATCACTAACCCTATAATTATAACAGGAGGTTATTATGAAAAAAGTCATTCTCATCAGCTTTGTTACTGTCCTGATGGTATCTGCTGCCTGGGCACAATGGGGACCGGGAGGACAAGGTAATTGCGATAGAATGGGCATGATGGGCATGGGTCCCAAAGATCACATGGGCGGGGGGCATCCCGGCTGTGGTATGCAAGGTATGCAAGGGCACGGTCAGATGGGGATGTTCGGTATCAAAATGATTCTTCGTCATGCCGACGATATCAACCTGACCGACACCCAGCGCAAACAGCTTGAGCAGTTAATGGTTGACCATCAGTTAGCCCGGGTGGAAATGAAAGCACGAGTGGAAAAAGCGCAGATACAAGTCAGAGCCCTGATGCGTGATATGGATGCCCCCGAAAATGAAGTCATGCGTGCTATTGACGAGGTTTCTCGTGCCCGTGCGGAAATGGCAAAACAACGTTATCGCCATCGCCAGGAAACACTGTCTATTTTAACAGATGCTCAGATAGATAAACTTACCGATTTACGCGACGAATGGCGTGAAGAACGTTGCGAAAATCGTCAACAGATGGGCGGTAAAAAGTCTTTCCGAGGATACCGACTCGGACGATAAGCAGTAATCAGTTGCACAGGTAGCTGTTGTTATTGTATTGGCTTTGCAGTCAGGTTCGGTACTGAACAATACCGAACCTGACTTTTCTTTTTATGGAATATCAGTGGGGTAATACACTTTGACTGGACCCCTTTCTTCGGATCTGTTGAAAAACCTCAACATTTTTTCAAGCACCCTTCGACTCCGCTCAGGGTGACTCGAAAATTATTGTCATTCAACAAGTCATGCTGAGCGGAGCCGAAGCATGACACGCGGGTGCCCCCCCTGGGGTGTGGCTTGTTCAGATGAAAAGTAGGTCAGGACCTTTATGGTCCTGACATAAAATATCGTCACGTATTTAACAGGACTGCAAGGGTCCTGCCCTACTCACATTGACCGTAGGTCGGGTTCCGAATGAGCGAAGCGAATGAGAAACCCGACAACGGTAAGGCGTATAAACAAATACATTTTCCGGTCTTTCATCCGTTTACAGCGGATTCTGAGCCCGTCCTTGTATCTTCTTCCATACTTGCTATCTCTCTCATTTTGCTGTATATCTTACACATGAAAAAACCAATAGCTATCATACAGAATACAGAAGTGGAATCTGCCGGAAGCATATTGGAGTGGTTGACTCAACAGCAGCTCCCATACACCGTTATTCACTCCTACAAACAACAGCAACTCCCTGATATTAACGCTATCGGTGCAGTCATTGTTTTAGGGTGTCCGTACTCCGTACAGGAATACAAACAACACGATTTCCTGAAAAACCTGTTTGCTTTTATCAGCAAAGCGGTTCGTACTGACTTACCGTATCTCGGCTTGTGTTTTGGAGCACAAATGCTCGCTGCTGTGCTGGGATCCAGAGTAAAACCAAACCCGGTAAAAGAAATCGGAACCTACCGGGTCACCCTTACCGATACCGGGCGAGCTGATAGTATTTTTCAGGGTTTTGATGACTCTTTCGATGTATTCCAATGGCACGGTGACACCTTTGATGTTCCCTTCGGTGCGCAACTACTTGTCGAAGGTGAGCAATGCAAAAACCAGGCGTTTCGCAAAGGCAATGCTGTCGGTCTCCAGTTTCACCTTGAAGCCCTTGCCGAGGATGTCCCTCGATGGTGCACGGTAAACCATGAAGAGCTTTTGGAGTTTGGTCGTTCCAAAGACGAGATAACAATTGAATACCAGCAAGTAGCAAAACAGGCACAAGAAAATAATTTCAGACTTCTTGAGAATTTCTTTCATACTATTGCATAAAAAAAGGCGGACCCTGTCCGCCTTTTCTACAGTATACTTACAAAAGCAATCTACGCAATAGTAACTTCCTTACACAGGTACACATCCTGAATAGCGTTCAGCAGGGCAATACCTTCTTTCATCGGACGCTGGAATGCTTTCCGACCGGAGATAAGACCAAGCCCACCGGCACGCTTGTTAATAACGGCTGTCCGAACTGCCGCTTCCAGGTCACCAGCGCCTGTTGATGCACCACCGGAGTTGATAAGCCCGATACGCCCCATGTAACAATTGGCGACCTGATACCGGCAAAGGTCAATCGGGTTATCGGATGTCAACTCGGTATAGACTTTTTCATGGGTTTTGCCAAACCCGATTTTGGTATACCCATGATTGGTAGTTGCCTGTTTTTGCTTAATAATATCAGCCTCTATGGTAACCCCAATGTGGTTTGCCTGCCCGGTCAGGTCAGCGGCGGTGTGGTAGTCAACACCATCTTTTTTGAAGGCATTATTTCTCAAGTATGCCCACAATACCGTAAACATTCCCAGTTCATGAGCCCGTGAAAATGCTTCCGAAACCTCCTGAAGCTGACGCATGGATAAATCGGAGCCGAAATAAATAGTGGCTCCAACACCGGCAGCACCAAGGTTAAACGCATCTTCAACCGATGCAAACATAACCTGGTCGAACTTATTGGGATAGGTGAGCAACTCATTGTGGTTAATCTTCACAATAAACGGGATTTTGTGGGCATATTTCCGCGCCACAGCTCCCAACCCTCCAAAAGTTGAGACTACCCCGTTACACCCGCCTTCAATAGCAAGCTCTACTATTTTCTCAGGGTCGAAAAGCTCCGGATGTGGAGCAAAGGAAGCTCCCCCGGAATGCTCTATGCCCTGATCTACCGGGAGAATTGAAACATACCCTGTACCAGCCAAACGACCGGTATTCATCAGCCACCTCAGGCTTGACAATACCCGGATGGGACGATCCGACTGCACGAACACATCATCAATATAGGTCGGACTCGGCAAGTATAATTGTGATTTGGGAATCCCTTTACACTCGTAGGTCAGGAGGTCTTTATCGTCTCCCAACATTTGTTCGATTTTGCTAATCATATTCTTATCCCTCCATAGGGTAAATTGTTACCTTCGCCAAATAGGTACAACTTTTTATTGGGGAATGCAAGATTATATTCAAGCTCACCTGGAGAAAGCTATGCAAAAAAACAGCAACTTTTTAACAGGCTTGCAGCCCCATCTCTGAATTGTATTTACTACCTTTAGTATCGGCAGATAATCTAAATAACAGAGCGACCGGGGATAAAATCAGGTAAATCCAAAGAGTGATTGGTAGTGGCGGTGATAACTATTGTCTGCCCTATTTTCTGGAAAATAAGGCGGCAGCCACGACAATTATGATCAAAGAGTTTTGTATTGCTACGGGTTATGACTTGTATTTCACCATCAGTGGGGATGGTGAATTTCGATGCCGGAGCAAGAAATACGGAAATAATATCAGTATCATGCGAATAGACGAAGTGCTCCATTGGCACTCCCATAACCGTTTCCGATATTCCTCCGAGCAACACAAAATCGCCCACATTTCGGTTTAAGTTATATTTATAATTCCTGTCGGCATCAGCAAGCAAAGCCTCTGTCTGAGCATTATTTTCATAAGAAGCCAGTTGTGACGAGACCGCCCAATGAGCCTGCTCCAGGGGAATAAAATATTTCTGATGCGTGTAGATTTTGCTTCCCCAGAAAGCCGCTCCCAGCAGGATAACTATTGAAGCTGCCGCCACCAACACTATTGTCGGTAATCTAAAAGGGCGCGGAACACTGCTTTCTCCTCCGGTAGATTCTTCCTGATCAATTTCATCCAGACCAGCCAGAATGCGTGACTTTAACGTATCCAGCTTGGGGGTTGAATCAGCCTGTTTGAGTTTCGATTGAATAAATTCCTGAATCGACTGCTCTACCTGGTATCGCCCGAAACAATCACGACATTTATCGAGATGCTCCTGAACTTCTTGTACATCTACTTCTGAGGCTTCTTTATCTATTATATCATATAACAGATCCAGTGCTTCTTGGCAATTCATAGCGTTTTGTCCTTGATGTAGCCGTTTCTAACCGCATAGTCATAAAGTTCTTTTTGCAACAGCTTTCGTCCTCGATGAAGTCTCGACTTTACCGTCCCCAACTGTAAATCGGTGATGTCAGCGATTTCCTGGTAGGAAAATCCTTCCAAAAACGACAACACCACAACGATCCGAAAATCCTCAGGCAACTCCTCAATTGCTTTTTTTACATCATCGTCGAATATCTTGGCAAACAGCTCTTGTTCCGGGTTATCTGCACCCGGTGATGTTGCTAACTGACCATATAAAAAGCTGTCGTCAATTTCATCGACATTCACTGACATTGGTGAGCGGGACTTTGACCGGTAGTTGTTGATAAATATGTTGGTCATGATTTTGAATAACCATGCCCGACAATTCGACCCCGGTTCAAACTTGTCCCAGAAGCGATAGGCTTTGATATAGGTCTCCTGGACAAGATCTTCGGCATCATTTTGGTTTTTCGTCATCCGAAGAGCTGTCCGCAAAAGCGCCTCCATGTGAGGCAACGCTTCTTGTTCAAAAGCCTTCCGCTTTTCCAGCTCAATTGCTTTACCGTTTGTCATAGGTTCCAATCATACAAAGACATAACCGGCAAAGCAAGTCATTGCTTACTGTACTAAACATATTACGCTGTCGCAAGGTTCCCGAATTATGGGAAGGAAAAGAAAACACCAAGTTATTTGATTTATACCGGATAACATCTGTCATTTTTACACCATAACGATTAAGAAATATATACATGACTTGAGAGTTCTACAAGATTTTTTAATATGTGCCTTCATGGACACTTTTTACATAAGTTTATTCGATTATACATGTGATTGCCTTTCCTGTTCGTTTTCTGTACTTTATCATGGTTGAAACGTGACAGCAACAAGGAGAGATACCATGAAATATCGTCGGGTTGGAAAAAGCGGATTAAAAATTTCTGAGATTGCCCTGGGAGCATGGCTCACCTATGGAGGTACAGTCGATGCCAGTCAAGCTATACCGATTATTCATACTGCTATTGATAATGGCATAAATTTCATTGATATCGCTGATATCTATTCCCGTGGAGCAGCAGAAGAAATTGTCGGAAAGGCGATTAAAAACATGAAACGGTCTGACCTGGTCATCTCCAGCAAATTATTCTGGCCCATGTCTGAAAATATCAATGACCGCGGTCTCAGCCGGAAACATATCATGGAATCTGTCGAAAAGACCCTGAAACGCATCGGTACCGACTACCTTGACATCTATTTCTGTCACCGGTTTGATCCCGAAACAGAAGTGGAAGAAACAGTCCGAGCCATGGATGACCTTGTTCGTCAGGGGAAAATTCTTTACTGGGGGACATCGGTCTGGGAAGCTGCACAAATAGAGCGCGCGATTGGCGATTCCCGCCAGTACCGGGCGTATGCTCCCATAGTGGAACAACCCCGCTATCACATGCTGGACAGGCACATTGAACCGGAAATCATGCCAACCTGTGCCCGTTACGGAATGGGGCTTACAGTCTGGTCACCGTTAGCACAAGGCTTGTTAACGGGAAAGTATAACGAGGGTATTCCTGAGGGAAGCCGGGGAGCATCCAGTATGTGGCTCAAACCGGACTTAACCGAAACAAACATCGCAAAAGTACGCCGTTTGACTGAACTGGCACATTCGCTGGATATTACAATGGGACAACTGGCGTTGGCGTGGGTTCTCAGGAGACCCGAAGTCAGTTGTGCGATAATCGGTGCCACCAAAATCGAACAAGTACAAGAAAACCTGACAGCATCGGATATAGAACTGTCAGCAGAAACATTGCAGGAGATTGAAACGATATTGGACAATGACCCATTGAAAAAACAGAGCTGAAAAAAATACATAATAAAGGAACAATCATGTTCAACACTATTCAGGAATTTGTGCAGGTATGGAAAACGGAAGCTAAAATAACGGAACGGGTGATGGATGCCCTGACCGATGCTTCACTTCAACAACCGGTTACCGATGAACATAGGACCCTCGGACGGGTAGCATGGCATATTGTGACTACTATTCCGGAAATGATGGACAATACCGGACTTCATATCAAAGAGATGCTCAACCCCGAATCCCCGGTTCCATCAAAAGCGATAGAAATAGCGGGGGCATATAAAGCTGTTTCTGCCGGGATGATTGAGGAGATTACCTCCAAATGGAATGACGACTCCCTGACAGCAGAAGATGAAATGTACGGTGAAAAATGGGAACGTCGCTTTACTCTCACCGCCCTGGTGCAACATCAGATTCACCATCGAGGACAAATGACCATTTTGATGCGTCAGGCAGGAATAAAGGTCCCCTCAATTTACGGTCCGGCAAAGGAAGACTGGTCCGAGTTTGGCATGGAAGCTCCGGAAGTGTAGAAAAAGTTTGATATTCTACAAAAAAGCTGTTGAACGACCAACGACCGGGTGGTACACCCCTTTGAGGGCTGTTGAAAAATCTCAACATATTCTTTCAAGCACCCTTTGACTCCGCTCAGAAGTAGGTCGGGGTCTGAACCACCAACGGTGGTGAAAAACCCGACATTTCGTTTCCTATAATAAATCTTCGTTTCGGGCGAGGGGCGCACATCAAGGGGGTTGTTGAAAATCTCAACATGTTCTTTCAAGCACCCTTTGACTCCGCTCAGGGTGACTTGAAAGTTGTTATCATTCAAAAAGTCATGCTGAGCGAAGTCGAAGCATGCCACCCGCAAAATAACTTTTTTTCAACACACCCTTTGGGGTGTGTTTACTGTTCA
>JAJRZL010000149.1 GCA_024275255.1 Candidatus Zixiibacteriota bacterium
AGAAATAGGGTAGAAGTTCGATATGCTGCGGATAAATGGTTGGATTATAATCTGAGGTGTCGAGTGACTCATCCGCAAGGGTTTGTTGAAAAACCTCAACATTTTCTTTCAAACACCCTTCGACTCCGCTCAGGGTGACTTGAAAGCTATTGTCATGTAGTAAGTCATGCTGAGCGGAGTCGAAGCATGACACCTACAGGATAACTTTTTCAACAAGCTGCAAGCGGTGAGCTATTCAACAATATCAATCTTCATGTTGTCGGGTTTCTCGTCCGCGTACAGCGGATTCGGAACACCGACCTACTAAGCTGTGTGGGTATAATTGAGTTTTAATATTCCCCAGTGAGGACATCACTTGTCTATGTATTCACTGTTTCTGAACTATAGCGGAAACAGATGTCCTCGTCTTCTTCAAACACAACCCGGTTATAAAACTCGCAATGATAACAGGGGTTACGATGAGCATTCCGGGTAGCTTCAAGACGACAACAGGAATTGGGAATCATCCAGCAGGCGCGACCGGCACCGATACCGTCATTAAGACCATCAAATTTCATTGCTGAAGGGACAGGACATTCCCCCAGGATATCAGCAATAAGTCCGCCTTTTTCGCGACCGCAGTTCTTATATTCCCAACAGTTTAACTTCCGAACTTTTTTGTTTTTAGTTATCATTTTCTGCTATACGTAAAACGGCAGAATAACGAGGATCGTTATGGAGACGTTCTACATCTTTGTCGTTTGCGATTTCCAAAAAGCGCTTATAACTTTTTTTCACATTCTTAAAATCATCAACAGCCATGTAACAAAGCATCAGGTATTGTTGAATGAGCGGGTTTTTCGAGTCAATGGAACGGGCGTTTTTGAACGATTTTATAGCTTTTTTATAGTATCCCTGGCGGAAACGAGCTTCACCGAGTCCAAAATATGCCTGCATGTTTCGTTTGTCGTATTTCAGGACAGTTTCAAAATCAAGAATGGCTGCCCTGTCTTCATGAGTCAGCATGAACAGTTTACCACGACCGAGATAAGCGGTGACAGACTTCTTGTTGACATCAAGCGCTCGGTTATATGCCGTAATTGCCCGGCTATAATCCTTATTTATCTGAAATATCTCTGCCGCCCGGATAAAGTCATCATGTGCGGGAGTCCAATCCTTCAGCGAGGCATACGACTCTCCCCGGGTCATATATGCTTCCGCGTAACTTGGTTTTTTCTCCACGGCTTGTGTTAAATCGTCAATTGCCTGGAGATATTGCCCGTTCTGATAGGCAGTCAACCCGGAATAGTAGAAATCATCAGCCTGATAAGTCTTTTCTTTTACCTGCCTGGGAAGAGGGGTCAATTCCACAACAAGTTTGCTTGTTTTCCCCGACTTCAGCGTGATATATCCGGTTGCAGGTTCGTAGCCATCCTTAGTAACTTCGTATTTATATTTTTTTGGTTTCAAGCCTTTATATGTCAAATTACCGGCACCCATAACAGAACTGTTCAGCTTGAGCCGGGCTCCTTCCACATTGGCTGCCAGAGTGAGTTTTGCCGGTGATTTTTTGGTGGACTTTGTTTTCTTTCGCGAAGATGATTTCTTGGACTCTTTTTTACCGGAGGTGGTCTTTGTTGTGGCTTTTGTATTGTTAGCGGGCTGGTTTGTCTGTTTCGATGTCGCTGTTGGTGGAGAGGAAGATGAAGACGTTTGGGCTATCTGTGGCGGTGCTTGTGATTCTGCCCATTCCGGGCTTAATGAGACAGTACTTACTTTTCCGCCAACTACCGTGGCGTAATCTGTCCCGATGACTTCACCATCATACACAAGCTCAATTTTATATGTTCCTGCAGGCAGGTCTTCAGATTTGAAAAATCCCTGGGAATTGCTTTTGACTGATTTATTAATAGTAGGAAAATTGATAGTGGCTCCCCGGATAAACGGTACTCCGTTTTCATCGAGTACAATACCGATTATTTTCCCGTTATCGCCAGTGGTATCGGTAATAAACAGGGAACCAATGGCAATCAAAATCAGTGCAAACAGTACTGCCGCAGCACCAAATATCATTTTAGGGTTAATACGCTTGGGACGAAGCTCAAATGTAAGTTCACCGACCTTCAACTCTTCTTCCGGGTGAAGTTTTTTACTGGTGGTTAACTGGATATAGTTTTTATAATAGTAGGCAATTCCTCTTTCTCTCTCCGACAGCTTCGGGGGGGTAAGATTATCTGACTTGTCATCGGGTGAAAGCGGGGGAACCGGTGGTGGAGTGGAATCTTCTGATTTGTGTGGTGAAATCGGGGTATTCCCAAATGGCTGATTGACAGCATCGAGCTTCTGAATCAGTGTTTGTTTTTCTTTTTCATCAAGGTATGAGGACTTACGGTACAGGTTGCGTTCTATTTCCTTAACTTCCTCATCGCTGAGCTTCTTTATCCTGTCGGTTGAGGTTTTGGAAGTATCTTCAGGTGAAGGCGTTTCCGGGTTTACTGAAGAAAAATCAGCCGGAGAAGGGGAATCTTCCGGTATTGGCGGAAGAGGTGGTTCTGACTGCCCTAACGGGGTAATACCATTTTGAAAAAGTGCGGTATCCTCAGAGTCATCGTCAAGTTTGGCGGTCGCTTCTTTTTCTAATATTTCTTCAGGGCTTTCCAGTTGAATATCATCTTCATGTTCGAAATCCTTGGTTCCGCCAACAAACTCTCGGTCATCGTTATCTTTTTCTGTCACAACAAATTCGAGCTTGTCATTATCGGCTGGTTCCGACTCCTTGGCGCTGGCAAACGAAAAGCCACAGGAGGAGCATCGGGCTGCCTCATTTTGCTGATTGGCGCCGCACTGGGGGCATTTCTTCACCTGTTTTTCCTCTTTTAGTAACTCTGTTATTTGTTTCATGTTATCGACGTATCTGTCTGATTTCTTTAGACGTTTTGGCGGGTGGGGCGTCAGTAAGAAAAGATAAACTCTTTAGAAAATAATGACTTGACACCTGAGTAACGATTTACCTATACTCTCAAGTTATTATTTTGAAGGAAAATACCTGTTACTTTGCTCTTAGGAGGACTGGGTAGATGACAAGGCGTGTTAACAAATTGATGATCATCGCGTTAGGGGTTATTGTAGGAACGTTGTACTTTGGCTGTTCACAACCGGAAGATATTCTTACCCCGGTAGCGTTTACGGATTTGAACCTCAATGTGCAAATGTTACCGACTGCTCCCGATGGAATGGTATATGAACTTTGGCTCACAAAAGATGGTGATACGGTTTCGATTGGTAAGTTCAACTATGATCCTGCCAATAAAAAAGTGCTTGATGTCAACGGTCAACCTCGTGCCGATGGTTCCCGATTTGTATTTGATGGCGATATCTTTGCGTATGACTCCATGCTTGTTTCTGTGGAGGTTTACCCGGATCCTGATTCGGCAAGCACCGGACCGATCATGCTTGTGGACAAGATTACCAACCCGGATGACAACCCGATTGAACTGCGGTTCCCGCTTTCCGATTCCCTCTGGTATGGTATTCTTGATTTCTGCATGGTTACCGTTTCCGATAAAGATATGAACAGTGACAGGACTGTTAATCTCGGTGCTGGGGTTTGGTTTGCGTCGTATCAATTCAGAGAAATTTTTCTTGTAGATACTATCGGTATTGATACAGCTTCCTTTGAAGTGTATGATTCAACCTGGTGGCCAGATACTTTACCTGATGGTGAAACCCTTTCAATACCGGTTGTTGGATTGGATAGCTTTAAAATTGACACAGTTAAAATGATATATGGATTTGATACTGTAGCTCATATTGCCCCTGTCCTTTTTCTTAAAAAAGACACTTTCACAGAACCACCATTTTTAACAACAAAAATCAGGTATAGTGTTGATACAACCCTACCTGTACAAATTCAATGGGATAATTTCATCCAAGCTGGTACCGGTTTGCCAGATTACTCTATATATGGATGGAAGTATAAGGGCTGGGTGGTATCACCTGCTGTTAAAGCTGCTGGAGCAAGCATAGGTAAAATGACATTACCTCCCTGGGATTTCTCATCTATGTATGACGGTATAGATGGGGGGATAATCACTACCGGTGTTTTTACAACAATCAATCCGACTGATGACCCACCTTTGTACACACAAAGTGATCGGATTCCACCTTACCCGGGTGATGAGTTTTTACAAAATCTACCTAATGGCGCTGCTGGTCCTTTGAACCTGCTGCCCAATGAAAATGGAAATACAGGGACAGTTTTTATTACACTGGAGCCTGATAATTTTGTTACCGACACGACAAACTTCCCGTTGATTGTTTTAGCTCGTAACATTCCTTCATCAAGAAGTGAGCCGAACTTCAACATAGCTGGACCTTCTGATACCGTTACGTACCAGTTAACTATGCACAATCACACAAACACCAATGATCCGTTCTGGGGATTCCCGAAGATAACGGTAAGTGTATCACAGCATTAGTTGTAAATAGACTTGTTAATATAAATGACCGGCATATACACTGTGCCGGTCTTTTTTAGTTCTGGGTAGTTGTCTCTGCTTCATACGCAAGAAAATTGCGGAAGGTGCGGTTAAATGAAACAGCGATACTTAACAAGGTTGCTGCGGCACCGCTCAGAGTAAATAGCAGGGGGATATTCTGGTGTAACAAATCAGCAATAACACCGGATAATCCCATTGCTATTGGTGTCAGTCCCGATGAAAGCGTTGTGAGTAGTCCGAAAACCCTTCCGCGTATTTCCGATGGGGTGGAAAGCTGCAGGATAGTGGCAATGTTGATATTGATGAAACCATTCAGGATACCAACACCAAACCAGATAGCAAGCGCGCCAAACAGATTCAATGTGTACGCCATGGCAGTCATACCAACACACATGAGAATAATACTAACGACAACAAGTACAGCTCGGTTCTTTCCCCGTAACTTGACTGCTCCGGCAATAATATAGCCAATCATGGCACCAACACCGAACGCCGCCATGAGATACCCGAACCAATCAGTAGTGCCATACAGAAAATCCTCGACAAAAAACGGCATCAGTACCATAACAGGCACTAAAAAGAAATTGAGAAAAGCAGCAGTAAAGAATAATACCCGGAGCCCCTTGTTGTGTACTACATACCGTAACCCCTCCGCAGTATCGGTTTTGAACTTACGAATGGTATCGCGCCAGTCCTTTGCTTTCTCCGGGATATTCTGCGGAATTGTGATGAATGCCTCGCTGAAGGCGGATAACAGGTATGAAATACCATCAATAAAAAACAACATCGGCGCACCAAGAAGTCGAAATAACACCCCGCCGCTTCCCTGACCGAGAAATGTAGATAACTGCATAGAGAACTGGTTGATAGAGTTGGCGCCGGCTACTTTGTCTTCGGGGACCAAATCAGGGATAGATGCCGAAATAGCGGGGCTGAAAATAGTGGATACTGTTGACATGAAAACTGAAATAATAAACAACCAGACAATTCCCAAATCAGTATTTTCAGGAGCAAGAAAAAGCAGTCCGGCAAGGGTCAAAACCGCCATGCCGTTGATAATATCGCACCATACGATAATTTTTTTCCTCGGATAGCGGTCAGCAAATGTTCCGGCAAACGGGCTGAGCAACACCGATGGAATGGTGGAAAACATAAGGAGTAATCCCATCAGGGAGGCGGAGCCGGTCTCATGTTTAATCCAGAACATCATGGCAATGGCAAATGCCTGGTTACCGAGCTTGGAGACAAACTGTCCCTGCCAGAGAAGAATAAAGTTGCGATTGAGAAGTTTTGTCGGTTTTACTGAATGTTCCATACTTAATTTTTCTGTACGTACATTTTGAAATAATGTTTATTTATTATATGTAAACTTGAGAAAGTGACAAACCCACATATTGATTTTAGTTGAATTATCAACGAAAATTACTGTTTATTACATTATGCGTGTACTTGGAATAGATCCCGGTTTGAATATTACCGGGTATGGTCTGCTCGATGGGGAGAAAAATACCATAACTGTTATTGAAGCTGGGGTGATACGTACCCGGGGAAAAGACAACATGGCGATTCGGTTGCGGGAAATTGCCAGAGAAGTCAGCGCCATTATTGAACAGTATCAACCGGAGGTTGTTGCGGTTGAAGAATTGTATTCCCATTATGGTCACCCGAAAACGGCGATAATAATGGGTCATGCCCGTGGAGTGATATTTCTGAAAGCCGCCGAGGCGCATATTCCTGTTGAAGTGTACGCATCGACCCGTATAAAAAAATCACTCACCGGGAACGGTCGAGCCAGCAAAGGACAAATGCAGTTAATGATTTGCTCGACATTGAATCTGACGAAGATTCCGGAACCTCCCGATGCCGCGGATGCTCTGGCGGTTGCCCTATGTCATTGTCGGGCAATGGCTCATAATGAAATGGTGTCAATATGATTAGTCGGATTTCAGGAACATTGTTTCAGGTCCGTGATGAAACCGCACTGGTGGAAAACAACGGGGTATATTATGAAATAATGCTGCCATCCGCCCTGGCGGAACGACTGAAGGAGAATGGACAGGTAGGGGATAAGATAGCTTTCGAAACAATCTATTATATTGAAGCCGGGGATAAGAAGTCGAGTCATTTTCCGCGATTGGTTGGATTCACCAACCCCGTTGACCGTGAATTTTTTTCGTTGCTGACACAGGTTCCGGGACTGGGAGTGAAGAAAGCGTTGAAGTCGTTGATTCTTCCGATAAAAGATATCGCCACTGCTATTGAAACAAAAAATGCTGCCCAGCTAAACCGATTGCCGGGAGTTGGGGCAAGGTTGGCTGAAAAGATAGTTGCCGAACTACATGGGAAGGTCGCCAAGTTTGCCCTGTCAAAAGAAGAAAAACCGCTTTCTCGTGGAAAGGAACCCCGCTCGGAATTTGCCGAAGAGGCGCTGGAGGTGTTATTGCAACTTCAGTATACCCGTGCGGAAGCAGAGCGGATGATACAGGCAGCATTGCAGAACAAACCGAAGATAAAAAAGGTAGAAGACTTGATTGCGATAGTATTTCGAAATGAGAAACAACTGCAATCACATTGAAAGATATTTGCCGATACGCAGACTTTATTGAAGACATGTCATGGCACGTGAACGAATTGTAACAGGAAACGAAATTACTCCCGAAGAAGATCAGGTGTTTATTACATTACGCCCTGATAGTCTGAGTGAGTATATAGGACAGAATGAGTTGCGCGACAAACTTGAAGTAACGCTTGAGGCCGCGCGGCAGCGGGGTGAAGCTATTGAGCATGTCTTGTTTTATGGACCTCCCGGACTTGGGAAAACTACCCTGGCGCATATCATTGCTAACGAAATGGGGACTCGTCTGGTAGCAACGGCCGGTCCGGCGTTACAGCGGACAGGTGATTTGATGGGGATTCTCACTAACTTAAATGAGGGAGATATCCTTTTTATAGATGAAATCCATCGGCTTTCACCGGTAATCGAGGAATTTATCTATCCGGCAATGGAAGATTTCAAGGTTGATTTTGTTGTCGATAAGGGAGCTTTTGCCAAGGTTATCAACGTTCCCCTGAAAAAGTTTACCCTGATTGGGGCTACCACGCGAGCCGGACTGTTATCAGCCCCGCTGCGGGACAGGTTTGGATTATATTATCATGTTGATTTTTATCCGGCTGAGGATTTAGCACGTATTATTATCCGTTCCGCCCGAATACTCAACACCAGCATTCAACCGGAAGCTGCCCAGGCGATAGCCGAACGGTCACGAGGAACCCCGAGGATTGCGAATCGTCTCCTGAGAAGAGTGCGAGATTATGCCGATGTGAAGTCTGATGGAGAGATTACGGAAGAGTTGGCTTGTAAAGCTCTTGATGCGGAAGGTATTGACTCACTGGGGTTGGATAATCTGGATAGAAAATTATTACAAATTATAATCGACTATTACAAGGGGGGACCGGTTGGTATTGAAGCGCTGGGGGCGACATTGAATGAAGAGGTTGATACCTTGGTCGATATGGTGGAACCGTATTTATTGAAAATTGGTTTTATCCAGCGAACGAAACGAGGAAGAATGGCATCGGCAGAGGCTGCCCGACATTTAGGGTTGAATTTCCCGGGTAAGGATACACAACAACGATTGTTTTAACAATGTCAACCGAGAATATAGAGAATATAAGATTACTGATTGAAGCTCTCGGTAGCCAGGTCTTTGAGAGCAAAAAGGACCCACGGGGAACGGTGGCGATGCTTATTA
This sequence comes from Candidatus Zixiibacteriota bacterium, assembly GCA_024275255.1. Classification (GTDB taxonomy): domain Bacteria; phylum Zixibacteria; class MSB-5A5; order GN15; family FEB-12; genus JAJRZL01. The sequence goes on from JAJRZL010000149.1 coordinate 8,231, forward strand.
CCGAAACTATCAGGTTTCGTGATAAACTGAAAGAAGAAACCGGGGAAACGCTTACGGTCGAAGATACCCGGATCGCTTTGGATGCGTTGGAAACATATTTAACATCGGGTGGAAACCTCCCGAAAGACATTTCGCCTGAACAAGAAGCGTTAGTACAAATTTGGATAGACCGGTTAACTATATTTGGGGGGCGTAGATTATAAACGGTACTTTTTATCTGTCTATTGGGGAGTAGTACAAGATGCTTCCTCAAATTGGTAAACTTTTAATAATTAGCGGCGTGTTGCTGGTACTGATAGGGATATTGCTTTTGTTTACAGACAAGATTCCTTTTTTGGGTAAAATGCCCGGTGATATTGTGTACCGGAAAGGTAATTTCACACTCTATGTCCCGATTGTCAGTATGATTCTGTTATCGCTGTTGTTGACAATCATACTCAAGCTTTTTCGGAAATAACTATTGAAGTGCTGGATAAAATTAAAATGTGGAACATAACACATTGCTGATTGTTTTTGACAGTTGAATATGGATATATCACTTTTTGACTATGAGTTACCATCGGAATTGATAGCTCAATTCCCTACCCGTCGTCGTGATCAGTCACGCCTGATGATTCTTGACCGTAAGCGGGATTCTCTGGAAATTGTCCCCTTCCGCAAAGTTGTTGATTATATCAATCCGGGTGAAGCGTTGGTGGTAAATAACACGAGAGTGTTCAAAGCCAGGGTGTTTGGTACACGAGCTACGGGAGCGAAAGTTGAGATTTTTCTCATTCGTCCTGAAGGTAAAGATCTTGAGAATTGTAGCCGGGCAAACAGTGTTTGCAAATGGAATGCTTTTGTCAACCCGTCACGCCGGGTAAAAGAAGGAGAGCGAATCTTTTTCGGGGATTATTCCCTGGTATTGGAGCAGGATATTGGCGGGGGGATGTGGGTGGTACGATTTAATACAGTTACCGAGCGAAATAAAATTATTCGTGAGTACGGTCATGTCCCGTTACCTCATTATATCAAGCGTGAAGATATTCCTAAGGATATTCGTCGATACCAGACGATATTTTCGGAAAAATCGAAGACAGGAGCAGTTGCCGCTCCAACGGCAGGTTTTCATTTTACCCGGCAAATAATACAAAAATTAGAAGAAAAAGATGTCAGGATAATTAAAGTGACCCTCCATGTCGGACCGGGTACGTTCAAACCGGTTAGCGCTCAGAATATTGAAGACCATCACGTCGATCCGGAGTTTGCGGAGCTGCTTCCGAAAGCTGCCGGCGAGCTAAACAAGGTGAGAAGAAACGGGAAAGAGATATTTGCTGTGGGGACAACCACGGTTCGCACCCTGGAATCCGCATTGGACGTGGATGGTGACTTGTTACCATTTACCCGTATGGTTGATTTGTATATACGCCCTGGATTTCAATTTAAATATGTGAATCATCTTTTGACAAATTTTCACCTTCCAAAGTCATCGTTGTTGATTCTTGTTGCAGCATTTGCCGGGCGGGAACGTATTTTGGAGGCATACCAGGAGGCTATTAAACAAAAAATGCGCTTTTACAGTTATGGCGATGCCATGTTGATTTTATAAATCTCTTTTCGGGTATAATTCCATTACCTATATTCAACCCTATGTCAGTATGGGCAGTGATAGTTGCAGCGGGTAGTTCTACCCGCTTAGGTGGCAGTGTCCCGAAACAGTTCCGGGATATTGCCGGACGACCATTATTGTCATGGACTATCCAACGGTTTGAGGATGCCGAGCGTATTGACAATATCGTGGTTGTTGTTGCTGAGGAACACCTGCTATATACAAATGAACATGTAATCAATCCGTATGGATTCAATAAAGTAACCAAAATTGTTCCCGGTGGGGCGGAACGGGACGAATCTGTTTTGAATGGTTTGAACGCTTTGCCGATTTCCTGCCGATTTGTAGCTATTCATGATGGCGCACGTCCACTTGTACGACCGGAAGATGTTGATACTGTTGTTGATGTTGCGATGAAAGAGCGGGCTGCTATACTGGCTTGTCCGATAACTGATACGGTCAAGCGGGTACATGAGCGGTTTATCTTTGCCACACTTGACAGGCGGGTACTCTATGCCGCACAAACGCCACAGGTATTTCAGTATGACCTTATCATGGAAGCACATCATAAAGTGCATGAGCAGGCAGAAAAGATAGGGATGACTGATGATGCGCAGCTTATTGAAGCCCTGGGATTTAAGGTAAAAGTTGTTGAGCCGGGCGGGTACAATATGAAAGTCACCACCAGGGATGACTTTGCGTTAGTGAGTATGTTGTTGCAACGGGAAAGAACTGATGAATCTTAGAATTGGTCATGGCTTCGATGTCCACCGCTTAGTGGAAGGACAGGATTTGATTATCGGTGGTATTGCCGTCCCGTTCGAGAAGGGGCTCGAAGGACATAGCGATGCCGATGTGTTGCTTCATGCAATCATGGATGCCTTGTTGGGTGCCGCCGGACTGCCGGATATCGGGCACCAGTTTCCGCCATCTGATCCGGCGTACGAACATGCTGATTCGGCAGTCTTGTTGAACCGGGTGGGGCAAATGATTCGGTCGGCTGGATTTTCCGGTATTGTCAATATTGATGCCACCATCATGGCTGAGCAGCCCAGGATGGCTTCGTATATACCGGCGATGCAAAATGCCATTGCAGAAGTTTTGCACATTTCACGAAAACAGGTAAACATCAAGGCAACCACAACCGAACAGCTTGGCTTTATCGGGCGTGGCGAAGGAATAGCTGCATCAGCAGTATGTTTGATACAACGTGATAACTGATAATCCTCAACAGATAAGCGAATGGCTCGACCTCATATTTTCCTATGGGGCGTTCTGGGTGTATGCAGCAATTTTTGTTGCCTGCTTTATTGAGAATATCTTCCCGCCATTTCCGGGGGACAGCTTTATCGCGGTTGCCGGAGGATTGGTCGCTGTGGGACGACTTGATTTCGGATTGAGTATTCTTTTGATAGTTGCCGGCGGGGTGGCATCGGTTATGATTATGTATCTGCTGGGGAGGAAATTCGGGCGTGACTTTTTTATGCGAAAGAACTATAAGTATTTTTCAGTTGATGACCTGATGAGGTTTGAATCCAGTTTTATGCGTTGGGGATGGCTGCTGTTGGTGTTTTCCCGGTTTGTTGTCGGTTTTCGCTCTGCTATTGTCATTGGCGCCGGGATTAGCAGGTACCATGCGGGAAAGATGATTGCTCTTTCTGTTGTTGCATATTTACTGTTTATTGGCGTATTGTATTATCTCGCAATGGTTGTGGTTGAAAATTTCGAAAACATTGCCTATTATTTCAAAGCATACAATACCATTGCCTGGCCTCTGGTCATAGTGATTGTAATAGGAGTGGTGGTTCGGAAAATTATTAATGTTCGGAATCGGTCATAAATGAAAGTTTTGTTACTGGCAGGCGGTGATTCGGCGGAGCGGGAAGTCTCCCTGACATCAGGTCAAGCTGTTTACGACGCACTTACACATCTCGGACATGAGGTTATGGCGATTGACCCTCATTCCGGCAACAGTCTTCTCAATAAACAGGGAGAGTATTGTATTCCGGAAGTTACAAAGAATGCTCCGTTGAAAAAAATAACAACTGCTATGGCTCATTCACTTCTTCAAAAAGAAGAGCTCGTACAGGCTGATGTAGTATTTATTGCATTACATGGAGGGAAAGGGGAGAATGGCACTCTCCAGTGTCTGCTTGATTTAGCCGGGAAGAAATACACCGGTTCCGGTCGGGTTGCTTCTACTATTGCCATGAATAAAGCACTTACCAAGAAATTAGCTGTATCTCTGAATATCTCAACTCCAACCTGGGAGCTTTTCAGGATACAATCTGAATCTGCGATTCCTGAAATTGCTGATGAGATCAGTCGCTCTTTTGATTTGCCGGTCATTATAAAACCAAATGATGGTGGCTCTACTATCGGACTTACTCTGGTCAATCGAACAGAACAAATAACGCAAGCACTGAAAACAGCTATGACCGTATCTCCAGAAATATTGCTTGAACAATATATCCCTGGCAGGGAGATGACTGTTGCAGTGCTGAATGGCAAGCCTTTCCCGGTTGTAGAAATTAAGCCGGTCGATGGGCTATATGATTATGAAGCGAAATACACCAAGGGGAAATCCCAATATTTTGTTCCTGCCGATATTGATGCTCCTGTTGCTGAGTCTCTCCGGGAGGCAGCGAAATGTATCTATAATTTAATTAGCGCTGATGGGTTAGCGCGGGTGGACTTTATCCTTGATGAACAAAATGGGTTTCATTTTCTGGAACTGAATACGTTACCGGGAATGACAGCGCTTTCGCTGGCGCCGATGGCTGCGAAGGCAGCCGGTATCGAGTTTGATAGGTTGGTTCAAATACTCCTTGAAACAGCGGTTGAACGATAGGGTGATTCATGGAAAAACTTACTCCGAAAGCAATTATTTTTGATTTAGGCTCAACCCTTATTGAATATGAATCAGTATCATGGAATGAGCT
>JAJRZL010000150.1 GCA_024275255.1 Candidatus Zixiibacteriota bacterium
GTTGGTGCCGGAGCAGTAGGCGGATCGCTTGATGCCTCCAACATGCTCAAGCCGGCGTTGGCGCGAGGCGAGATTCGGTTTGTTGGCGCGACAACATTAGAAGAATACCGCAAACATATTGAGAAAGATGCCGCCTTGGAGCGTCGTTTTGCACCGGTGCTTATCGAACCGCCATCAGTTGAGGATACGGTCTCGATATTACGTGGTTTGCGTGAGCGGTATGAAGCTTTTCATGGGATAAAAATATCTGATGGCGCTATCGTCGCAGCGGCGAAACTTTCGGACAGGTACATAGCAGATCGTTTTCTGCCGGATAAAGCCATCGACTTAATTGACGAAGCAGCGGCGGAGCTGCGTATCTCTATTGATTCATTACCGGAAGAGCTCGATACCATAGAGAAGCGAATCCGTCAGCTTGAAATCGAAAAAGAAGGGGTCAAACGTGAAAAGGATGCCCGCGAGCGGCTAAAACCAATCGAGGATGAACTTTCAAGTTTATATGCTCAACGTGATGAACTCCGCACACAATGGCAGAAAGAAAAAGAAACGGTCGATGCTATCAGGAATATCAAGGTACAAATTGAAGAGTTGAAACATCGCGCCGCAGAAGCGGAACGTCGTGCCGATTATGAAACGGCGGCAAAAATCAAGTATGGTGAAATTGCCGAAGCCGAGAAAAAGCTGGAACTGCTCACGCATTCGCTGAGTGTCATTCAGGAAAAACGACAACTGTTGAAGGAAGTAGTCGATGCCGAAGAGATTGCCGAGATTGTCTCCAAGTGGACAGGTATTCCGGTGACACGGTTGACCGAGTCCGAATCGGAAAAACTCCTGCGCCTGGAAGAAGAATTGCATAAGCGAGTTGTCGGTCAGGACGAAGCAGTAATAGCAGTATCCAATGCGGTGCGTCAGTCACGAGCCGGCTTATCTGACCCCAATCGTCCGATAGGCTCGTTTATTTTCCTCGGTCCCACCGGTGTCGGTAAGACTGAGCTGGCACGGGCATTGGCGGAGTTTTTGTACGGTACCGAGGATGCTATCATTCGGCTTGATATGTCGGAATACATGGAGAAACATTCCGTCTCGCGGTTAATTGGCGCCCCGCCGGGCTATGTCGGCTACGATGAAGGCGGACAGTTGACCGAAGCGGTACGTCGCCGTCCGTATGCGGTGGTGCTGCTTGATGAAATCGAAAAGGCGCACCCGGAAGTGTTTAACACGTTGTTACAGGTTCTTGATGACGGTCGGTTGACTGATAACCAGGGGCGGACAGTATCATTTAAGAACGCCATTTTGATAATGACTTCGAACCTTGCTGCTGATTACATTCAGCGGGAGACATTGAATATCAATGAGTCGAACCGTGAACGTATTTGGGAAGAAGTACGTAAGAATGTGCTGGCGCAATTGCGCCAGACCTTGCGTCCGGAATTTTTGAACCGCATTGATGAGACGATTGTCTTTTCTGCCTTGTCACTTCCGGAAATTAAGGAAATTGTTCGTCTCCAGTTGAAACGACTTGAAAAACTGCTTGTAGAAAAAGGTATGACTCTTGAAGTGACCGATGATGCTGTTGAACATATTGCCGGCACTGCTTATGACCCGGCGTATGGCGCTCGTCCGATTAAGCGGTTTATCAACAAGGAGCTCAGTCAACAGGTGGCAAAAATGATTCTGTCTGGTAAGTTGTTGCCGGGACAAACATTGCATATTGATTATGCTAAGGATGGTTTACAATTCAATGTTACCGGCAGTAAAAAAGATGAGCCTGTTGATGCAGATGTCGAAGTAGTGTAAATTATGTGATTGTCACCCTTGAACGATGCTCGGAGTGACAAAGCCCCTATCAAAAAAAGGCAGGATTAGAACTATCCTGCCTTTTTGTTATTCTGAAATAGCGTATTTCTACCACCATTTCGGGACAAACTTGTAGCCATAACTAATAACACCATGATGGCTTTCAGTCTGGATACGACGGAACTCGACTCTGACTTCCATGCCGATTTTGACTTCGTTGACATCAGCATCGGTAATCTGTCCCATCAGTTTTGTCCCGTCCGATAATTCCACCAGTGCCAGGGCGTACGGGGACATATCACCCCATTGTGACGGAGCGACACGGATAACGGTATAGGTAAGCACTTTCCCGGTGTAGGGAAGTTTTACCATTTCATATTCAGTGTCACCGGTTTCCGGGTCAATTTCACGAGGCGGAAAATATGTTTTACCGCTCTTTTTGAATTTCACAGCTTCCCCGCGGTATCGCTGGGGATATTCGCGCCAGTTACGAGAGCTGAACATTGTCATTA
>JAJRZL010000151.1 GCA_024275255.1 Candidatus Zixiibacteriota bacterium
GAAAAATAAAAAAATCCCGGACAGGTTTCCTTCCCGGGGTTTTTTTATAGGGAGTATCAATTCCTTGATTTTTTCTATAACATTTACTTTGCATACTTTTTGAATCAGCCTTATTTTGGTACGACGGAGTTTCTTTATTTTCGTGAATATAGGAAGATATGCAGTGTCATTACAACTTACAGTAGCAGGTAAAACTGATATAGGCTTGGTCCGCTCAGGTAACGAAGATTATCTTCACCTTGATGAAAAAAATTTCGTCTATGCGGTTTGTGACGGTATGGGTGGTCATCAGGCAGGTGAAGTTGCATCAATGACAGCTTCCCAGACATTGCAAATGCTGTTTAATAATTTCCAAAAAGAACTTACCGCCGATAAACTGCTGGATATCGGACGTCCTTTACCACAATCAGGTGATTTACTGCTCCGTGCTATTCGTCTGGCAAACAGGGCAATCTATCAACAAGCGCAAAAAGATACCTCGAAATCAGGTATGGGAACGACTATTGTTTCAGTTGCTTTCGAGGCTGACCTGATGTCTATTGCCCATGTTGGCGACAGCCGTGCTTATCGGCTTGATGAAAACCAACTGACCCCTTTAACCCGCGATCATTCCTGGGTCTCCGAAATACAGGCAAGCCAGCATTTGACCCGCGAAGAGGCGGAATCGGTTGTAGGGAAAAACGTCATAACCCGTGCCCTGGGAGTTCGTGAAAATGTTGAAGTTGATTATCGGCTGGTAAGAGTGCGACCGGGAGATATTATCATATTATGTTCCGATGGATTGTGCGGCTTTGCCGATGATGAAGAGATTTTTTCGGTTGCCAATAAGGTTCGTCCTGATGTAGAAGCAATCACTGATAATCTTATTCAACTTGCCAAGGAGCATGGCGGAGCTGATAATATCACTGTTATTACTATCCGTGTGGAAGAAGTGCCATCGACCTCGATACCGGAAGTCGATGTGATTACCCTGCCGGTTGAATCACCGGAAGTCCTCGCTCATGAAGACGAATGGATTGAAAAAATCAATACGTTTGTTCAGCAGCAGGAAGAACAGAACAATACCCCGGAAGAACAAAACCCGAATAAATTCCTGCTCGCTGTTATTTTTATCGCATTTGTTGCTGTTGCGGCAGCTATCATTTATTACACAACTGCAGGAAAATAACGCTGCATCGCAATAGATTCCCCATTTTTGCATGATTTTCAGCTCAAACACTGGCTTTCCTTTCTTATTTTGTTACAGTATAATATGTTTGCAGGATGATACGGGGTGATAAGTATGGCAAAAAGCCGAAAAAAGCTTGACATTACAAGTTACAGCAATTACTTGAACACGGTAAAATGCGCCCATAGCTCAATTGGATAGAGCGTCTGACTACGGATCAGAAGGTTGGGGGTTCGACTCCTCCTGGGCGTATTTCTAAATATGTTAGAACCGCCACAGCCGGTTGTTGATTCCAGCCGGACAGTGAGGTGTAGTTTTTGTATGGTGTCTTCCAGTCGTTTCTTTGTACAAAAGTAAAGTTTACTATAATTTGGAGCAAAATATGACCAGGTTAGTGATCGTTTTCTTTATATCCATATTACTGACAGTAAGCGGATGCAGCCAAAGCAAAACAGACGATAACACCCAGCAACCCTCCAATCACAATGGGGAAGAAGTCTCGGGTGGTGCTATTACTATTGACCATATCGACGGTCTCTATGCCCCCCCAGACAGCATAACCGCCGGTCAAATTGTAACCTTTTATATGAGATTTACCAACAACAGCGGCTCCCCGATAACCGGAGCAACAAACGGGTTCAAGATATGGTCTCCCGATGGAGCACAATGGGACACCGTTGTTTGTGACACCACCGGTGCATTGAACAAGGAACAGTTTGATGGCGGAATTTTCATCAATTCATTCAGTGTTACCGGGTCCGGTGAAGATACGGTTGCTTTTGGCGGATTCAGCTTACAATCCAATATACCGGATGGTTTTGATGAAGTCGCATTTATAATTCAAGTCGGACCGATTGATCGTTCCTACCACGGCAAACAGATATGTATTGATTCCTCCTTTTATCCTCCCGGGGGAGCATGGCTCTGGTCGTATCAGGGCAGCCGGATAATTCCGACATGGGATGGTCCCAAATGTTATAGAATTGTCGAACCGGCAATACGAAAGAAAGAATAGAGAAGATACGAGCTTGAGTATCTGAACAAATTGACGATTGATTGATGATAATGAATACGATAATAAAAAAATGGAGATGCAGTTTATGAAAAAAATCCTGTTAGTTCTTTTTCTGGGATGTGCCGCGTTTGGACTGGTGACCGGAGCACATTCTGAGCAAGCAAAAGGAAAAGTTCGAGGGTCAGTAACGATTGACAAAGTTGACGGTTTGTATGCCACCGATAGCATTTACGCGGGAATACCGATAACCTTTCATATCAGATTTACCAATAACACCAGCAAAACGATTCTTGCTTCAACCTGTGGGTTGAAAGTGTATTCACCGGATGGTATCAAGTGGGACACGACATATGGATATCGCGACGAAGAAACAATGCCCAGTTCTGTATATGACGGTGGTCATTTTATCAATACGTTCAGCCTCACCGGTTCCGGCGCCGATACGGTCGGATTTGGCGGTTTCAAAATTAAAGGAACCGGGATGCCGGATGGTTTTGACAAGGTTGTGTATTATGTACAGATTGGTCCGATAGCCAAGAAGTACAGCGGCAAGAAAATATGTGTTGATTCGACCTTTTATCCGCCGGGTGGCGCCTGGTTATGGTCTTTGCCGCAGGAATCATTCCAACCGACATGGTATGGTCCTTACTGCTATACCGTTGTTGATAAGAAACCACCGGCAAAACCAAAAACCGGGAATAAGAAAAAATAACCAGCCGTCAAAAGATTCTGTTATAAAAATAAAAAAGAGGTTCTGCCGATGTGGTCGAACCTCTTTTTATGTATATAAATAACTTAACTATTGTTTCCCCTGGTTACAGGGGAAAAAAGAATTGCTCACGGTACAATCAACATATCCTCCTGGTAATACTCAACCCCAGCAACAGACCAGTTCAGCTTGGTTGTCCACTTCCCTCTAATCAACCAGTCAGCCGGTATAACCTGTTTCCTCTCATTATCCAGACTGAGCGGGAATATTTTGTCCCAACGAGCATTGGACGGGCGAAACAGATGCAGTGTGCCATCTATATTATCAGGGCGAAAACTCTCCGGGAAATGGAGAATAATCGCTTTATCTTCAGCATGATATTCTATACGCGGTTGTTCGGGCAGTGCTTTGGTACGAATAATCCGTTCTATCTGGTCCTGGTATGCCAATTCTTTTGCGTAATAATCTTTTTCCACTAAGTCAAAATTCTGAGTCGAGGCAAAGATAACAAAGGCAAGAATGAACAACACGAACCCGCCATATAACATCGCCATCCCTACTCCCCACGAAAATCTCTTTTTTTTCTTTGATATATCTGTCATGTCGTTATTGTTCCGGTTTTGGTCCTGTAAAGGTTGTATGCACGGTTTCCAACTTCTTGTCACCTGAATAAACATCAATAGTGAGTATAGAGTTCGGAGAATACAGATTATTTTTCGGAATTTCTACAAAAAAGACCGATTCCAACGACTCTTGAGCTTTCAACCGTAATGAGGACCCGACTATTTTCAAAGTCCCCTCGGTATTTTCCAGTTTCAGTTCAATCGGCATATCTTTTTCGGTTTTGTTGACAACCCGGATAGTATAGAGGTTACGGACATTCCCGTTATCCAGGACTTCATATAATGAACCGGGGGCACGTAAAACGGTTGTCTCAATATCATGTCGCAGGAAGGCAAGCACACTCATCACCCCCAGCAACAGGGTCAGTACCCCAATATACAGGGCAAGACGGGGGGTAATCTTAAATTTTTGTCCATGCTGTATCCCATTATAGGATGAATAGCGTATTAGTCCCCTGGGGAGTTTCATCCGGTCCATCACCCGATTACAGGCATCAATACAGGCAGTACAGTTGACACATTCAAGCTGTGTGCCGTTCCGTATATCAATCCCTGTTGGGCATACTTTCACACAAGCGAAACAATCGATACAATCACCCTTATCAGAACGCTCTTCGCCGCGATGAACCGGACCGCGAGGTTCACCCCGCTTGAAATCATAGGCAACAACAATGGAGTTATTATCGAGCAATACCGATTGCAACCGACCATAGGGACACACCAGCGTACAGGCTTGCTCACGGAACCAGGCAAATACAAAATAAAAAATACTGGAAAAAATAAGCATGGCAATAAAGCCGGTTAAATGCTCCGAGGGCGGTTGCGACATAATATGAAACAGTTCATCCTTACCAATAATATATGCAAGGAAGGTATTCCCGATGAGAAATGAGATACCAAAAAAAATACCATGCTTCAGCACCCTACGGAAGAGCTTGTTCAAACTCCAGGGTGCCCGTGCCAGTTCCCGCTGGCGAGGACCGTTGCCGTCAATGAGAAATTCAATCTTACGAAACACCATTTCAAGAAATATAGTCTGTGGACATACCCAGCCACAAAAGAGCCGTCCAAAAGCAGCGGTAAAAAGTAAAACAAAAATAGCAAACGTGATGACCCCGAGAACAAACAGATGAAAGTCCTGGGGCCAGAACACTTGTCCGAAGATATAGAATTTCCGATTGAGAATATCGAACTGGAGCAGCGGGTTACCATGGATTTTAATAAACGGTGCTCCGAACAGAAAAGAAATCAACCCAACAGCAACAATAACCCGTGCCCGATGAAACGGCCCACTCGGTTTATTAGGATACACCCATAACCGCCGCCCGCGCTTATCTATGGTTGCCAGAGAATCGCGGAAAGACGTTTTGGGTGCCTTATCTGGAGATGAAGTAGCCATGGAACAATTATTGTTCAGCTACTAAATCACCCTGAGGTGCTTTTGGGTTGGGAGGATTCGTCCCGCGCAGGGTCAACACATAACTGGCAACCTGGAGTATCTGCTCAGGTTTCAAAAATCCCCGCCAGGAAATCATCCCTTTAGATGGATACCCATACATCACGCTCTTGGTAACATTCGTCATCCCGGCGCCATGCAACCAGTAATCATCGGTCAGGTTCGGTCCAATGCCTCCTTCACCAAACGTACCATGACAGGAAACACAATTCTGTGTGAATATCTTTTTCCCTGCCGCAATACTCTCCTCGTCAGTCAATGCCACATAAGTCGTTGTATCTGACTCACGGGTAACAACAGCAAAGGCAGACTCCCCTTTCATCAGGAGCGCTTTTCGGGGTGTCATATCACCAGCAGGATTGAATAATGGCGAATGGTATTCATCCAGTACTCCCCAAAACTTCAAGTCAGCTTCCGAAACCCGGACATATGTTGGGTCCATTTCCTTGTTATATTCGTCGGCACTCAAATACCCGATATGGAAAACATGAAAATATAACAAGTACAACACTGACCAGATGATACACAGATAAAACAACCATACCCACCAACGGGGCAAGTCGTTGTCTAATTCCCGTATACCGTCATAATCATGACTGAGTAACTTATCTTGATTTTCTGACATTTCAGATAATCCTCTATAAATCTATATGTTTCTCAATGTTCCCCGGATAGGTCGATTCCAGGGGTAAATATTTCATCTTATCTATATGTTCTTTATCCAAAAGAACCGTCCAGATAATAACTGCCAGAAAAATAATAAAAAACAATATCAAGGCAATTATGGGAAATATCTCAATTCCGCTTATAGACTGCAATATATCATGAATCATACCAGTGATATTCCATTCTATTTGTTTACTAACTGATTGTTCTCACCCTTGATATCCGTTCCCAATCGCTGCAGGTAAGCAATTAATGCTATAATTTCTTTATCGGGCGTTGCTTCACTTATGCCAGTAGCTTTCAAGTTATCAGCAATTTTAACCGCTTGTGCCATAAGTTCCTTGTTGGCGATAGTGTCATATCCTTCGGGATACGGCACTCCCAAAGACTGCATCGCCCGAATTTTGGCAGCGGTTGAACTGGTATAGAGTACCCAGGTAAGCAACCACTGGTACGGCGGCATAATGGAGCCGGGGGACATAGTTTCCGGGTCTTTCATGTGATTATAATGCCAGGCATCCGGATACTTGTTTCCCACCCGATGCAAATCCGGACCGGTCCGTTTCGAGCCCCATAAGAACGGGTGGTCATAGACAAACTCACCTGCTTTCGAGTACTCGCCATACCGTTCCGTTTCCGAACGGAATGGTCGTATCATCTGCGAGTGACAATTATTGCACCCTTCACGGATATAGATATCCCGTCCTTGTAGTTCCAAAGGTGTATACGGTTTCACACTGGAAATAGTAGGGATGTTTGATTTTATCAAGAAGGTCGGAACCATTTCTACAATACCACCAATAAGAATGGCAACCGTTGAAAGAATAAGGAACTGTACCGGCTTCCGCTCCAACCAGCGATGCACTGACTTGTCTTCTTTCCCGGGAGTATATGTTTTTTCCAAAGCCGGAGCCTGAGCTTCTTCATCGGCAACGAGGACGCCTGATTTTGCCGTTTTATACAGGTTAAAGAGCATTAATACAACCCCGACTAAGTATAACAGACCGCCAATCGAGCGAATGATATACATCGGAATAATTTGCAGTACGGTCTCGAGGAAATTGGGATACTGCAGGAATCCTTCAGGGGTAAAGTCTTTCCACATCAACCCCTGAATAATACCGGCAAAATATATGGGCAGGGCATAAAAGAGAATACCGATAAAGCCTATCCAAAAATGATAATTAGCCAATTTCTGTGAATAAAGTTTCGTTCCGTATAATCGAGGAAACAGCCAGTAAAGCACTCCAAAAGTAAGGAACCCGTTCCAGCCGAGAGTACCGATATGTACATGAGCGACTGTCCAGTCAGTATAATGAGACAGTGCATTGACACTTTTTATTGCCAATGTCGGTCCTTCAAATGTTGCCATACCATAGGCTGTTATAGCAACCACTAAAAATTTCAGTACCGGATCCTCACGAACCTTATCCCAGGCACCACGCAAGGTGAGCAGACCGTTGAGCATCCCGCCCCATGATGGAGCCAATAACATAACGGAAAACACCGTACCAAGCGATTGTGCCCAGTCGGGCAGAGCGGTGTAGAGCAAATGGTGCGGACCAGCCCAGATATAGATAAAAATCAGTGCCCAGAAATGAACAATCGACAAACGGTAAGAAAAGATTGGTCGGTTCGATGCTTTGGGAATATAATAGTACATTAACCCGAGGTACGGTGTAGTCAGGAAAAATGCGACGGCATTATGACCATACCACCACTGGACCAAGGCATCCTGCACACCGGCATATACCGGGTAGCTTTTTAACAGAGAAACAGGGATTTCAATGGAGTTGACTACGTGGAGTACTGTGACCGTCACCCAGGTAGCAATATAAAACCAGATTGCCACGTACATGTGTCGTTCACGGCGTTTGAAAATCGTGCCGAACATGTTGATACCGAAAATAATCCAGACCACGGCAATCATAATATCAATAGGCCATTCCAGTTCGGCATATTCTTTACTTGTTGTCCATCCCATCGGTAATGAAATCGCTGCCAGTACGATAATGAGCTGCCATCCCCAGAAATGAAGCTTACTGAGCAAGTCACTATACATACGTGCTTTACATAGTCGCTGCAGAGAATGGTACACCCCCATGAAAATACCGTTTCCTACAAAAGCAAAAATAACGGCATTGGTATGTAACGGTCTGATATGAGAAAAAGTTAGATATGGTACACCCATGTTCAGCTTGGGAAGGAACAATTGGACAGCAATAATCAAACCTACCAACATCCCCACTATTCCCCATACCATGGTTGCAATACCAAAATCCCGAACTATCTTGTTATCATACTTAAATGTCTCAACCGCCATGTATTACTTCTCCATTATATCTATTTCTTTTTCAGAATTTTCATGTTTGTCGTCAATCGTATCTTCAAAAAGAACCCGTACCGACGGAGTGTAGGTATCTTCGAATTGACCACTTCGTACTGCCCAGAAAAAGGCAACCAAAAAGCCAATGGCAACCAACAAGGAAGCTCCCACGAGGATAAACATTGCATACATTACGGTAACCCTGCATTTCTTGCTGAAACTGTTGTTGCCAAAGTGGCAAAAAGAACCACCGATATGGAACTCAAAGGCATCAGGATAGCAGATATTACCGGTGACAGATTGCCACTGACAGCAAAACTTATCCCAACAATATTATAGAGAAACGAAATACCAAAACTTACGATAATAACCGCTACACTCAATTTTGCCAAACGCATAAAGCGGGGAAGGAAAGTGAAAGATTTTGCATCGAGGATCCCATCACATGCCGGAGAAAAAGCCCCGGTATCTTCAGCAATGGAAACCCCGACATCAGCCTGTTTCAAAGCACCGGCATCGTTAAGTCCGTCACCAATCATCATCACCCGATGCCCCTTGCTTTGCAAATCTTTTACGTACGACAACTTATCAAACGGCGATTGTTCAAAATGCAACTCTGCCTTTGGTCCGAATAGTTTCGTAAAGAATGCTCGGGAATTGTCATTATCACCGGACAACAAAACCAACTTATGATGTTTGGCAAGTTGCTGTAACACGATTTCGAGATCAGGACGGTAGGAATTATCGATATGGTAATAACCACGTACATTTGTATCAATAGCAACATATACGACCGATGCCGTCGATGTTGCGTTTTCTTCTTTCGTTTTCTCCGATAGCCCTACCCAATCCGCCTGACCAATTCTCACATGGTGGTTGTCGATAATGCCGCTTATCCCCTGCCCTATTTTTTCTTGAAAGGAGCTCACCGGTAATTTTTTGTCGGACTGATTGCCATATTCTTTTTCAATGATACGACTCAGGGGATGCACCGACTGGCTCACCAGGGATATGACCAGTTGCTTTTCATAATCGGTAAGCGGTGTTCCTTCATAATAAACAGTCGTAACATCCGGTCTGGTCAGCGTGCCGGTCTTGTCAAATACTATGGTATCAATACCTGCCAACTGTTCAACAGTAGGGCTGTTTTTGAGAAAAAATCGATACTTCCCCAACAGTCGTTGTGCTGTTCCCAGAGTAAACGGAGACGAGAGCGCCAGGGCACATGGACAGGCAATAATCAAAACAGCCGTGATAGCATTAACAGCAGTAGCAGTACTCTTTGGCAACCAATACACGGCAGCAGCAAAAGCGATAGTAAGAACCGCAGCCGTAAAATACTTACTGACAGTATTTGCCAGATTTGTTATCCGCGGTTGTTTATCAGTAGTAAAGACGTGCTGATTCCATAACCGGGTCAGGTAGCTTTGGGAAACTTCCTTTACCACTTCCATTTCAACCGCTGCTCCGACCTGTCGTCCCCCGGCATAGACCAGGTCACCTGCTTCTTTTTGCTGTGGGGTTGATTCTCCGGTTACAAAGCTGTAATCAATAAATCCCGTACCGTTTTTGATAACGGCATCGGCAGGTACTAACTCCCTGTTCCTGATAACGATATGGTCCCCAACCTGCAGGTTGGTAATTGGAATCGGTTCTTCGGTATCATTCTGACGGCGGATGACTGATATGGGAAAATATGACTTATAATTTCTATCAAACGACAACGAGGAGTACGTTTTTTTCTGAAACAGTTTCCCCAGCAAAAGGAAAAAAACCAGCCCCGAAAAAGAATCCATGTATCCCATTCCGATCCCGGAAAGTATCTCGTACACACTTCTTGAAAAGAGAACAATCATTCCGAGGGCAATAGGAACATCAATATTGACCATACCATGACGCAGACCGGTAATTGCAGAGGAAAAATAATCCCTTGAGGAATACAGCAGTACCGGTATTGCCAACAATAGATTAAAATAACCAAAGAAGCGGGCAAAATCGGACCCGATAAGACTTTCCAGGGCAAAATATTCGGGGAAACTGAACAGCATGATATTGGCAAAGGCAAACCCTGCCACAGCTATTTGTAAATAGAGTCTTCGGGAAGTCTCATCCACTGTTTTTTTCTCAAGACTCTCAAGATGAATAGTCGGCTCATAACCAAGCGAAGCCAACAATTCTACCAGTTGGCGAAGAGTAAGGTTCTCCTGATTAAAAACAACCGACAGCTCTTTGCGGAGAAAGTTGACTTCTGAGTGAATTACGCCGGAATGCAAACGAAACAGGTTCTCCAGCAACCAGATACACGAGGCACAATGAATCTGGGGGATTTGTAACGTAATGCGACCGATATTATTATCAGAAAATTCCAACAGTTTCCGCTGGATGGCGGCATCATCAAGATACGCAAACCGATTGGTATGAGTATCTGTTTGCGGACGAATACCGGGAGCACTGTCGCTTTTATAATATGTCGTAAGGTTGTTTTCATGTAAAAGCTGATATACTGCCTTGCACCCGGTACAGCAGAAACGTTTCTCTTCCAATACAGGTGCATCTGCAGGACAGTCAAGCCCACAATGGTAACAGGCTGTCTTTATATCAGAGTCAACTTTTGGCATCGCAGCTCAGTCATTTCTTTTATCAAGCCTATATAGTGTATAATACATACCTATAAAGACCACATTAAGGGACCAATATATCTGATATCATGGTTTCGAGCAAGAAAATGTTGGATAAAATGACTTCTTTTTGCATACAATAAACATTCCAAAATTCGAATAAAAAACCGATATTTGTTGTATATTTTTTATAGAACATTTTATATTATCAGTAAGTTGCATGGTACTTAAAAAAAACAGCAAAATATTGTTACTTAATTTAGCAGTAGTGAGAAAAAGCCTGATTTCGTATGTGTACGTACGTACCAATACCGCTATGAAGCCAGAATGGCAATGGGAATCCTGCAATCCCAGGGTATTCCCGCTGCTGTTTCCAGTGATGATTTGGGCGGAATTGGTCCCCACCTGCTTTTTGGAACCGGCGGTGCTTGTCTGGTGGTACCGGGAAATTACGTAGAACAAGCGGAAATGCTTCTGCGGGAATATGATAAGCAGTCTGAAGAAACATAGTAAAAAGGTTATGCTCGGTTATTATTCGGAAAAACTTTCTGCCAACCGTCTTGAAAAAGTCTATTCGTTGACATCACCGCGCATCCGACAATATCTCGATGCCGAGTTGCACCATGTATTGTTTAAAATCCGCCCTCATGACACTATTTTAGAGCTTGGTTGCGGGTATGGCAGGATTTTAAGCCAACTGGCAAAAGCAGCCGGCGAGGTTTTTGGTATCGACTCCTCCCTCCCCAGCCTGCATTACGGGGGGAAAACCGTTAAAACCTTCTCAAACTGCCACTTGACATGTATGGATGCCGCTCAGCTCGCTTTTCCCGACCGGATATTTGATGTTGTGATTTGCATTCAAAACGGCATTTCCGCTTTCCATGTTGATACCAAGACCCTAATCAATGAAAGTGTACGGGTGCTCAAACCTGGTGGTACTGCTTTATTTTCAAGCTACTCGAACAAGTTTTGGGATGAACGGCTGGCCTGGTTTGAACAGCAGGCACAAGCCGGCCTGCTGGGAGCTAGTGACTACCGGAAAACCGGAAACGGGGAAATAGTCTGCCACGATGGTTTTACTGCCACTACCATGACCCCCGCCCGGTTCCTCTCTTTAATAGTCGATATGGATGTTCACGCTGAAATTTTCGAAGTTGACAGTTCGAGTGTCTTTTACGAGATTATACGGCATTGATAATGAATAATGCGTGGTGTAACACAATTCGATCTTAATACAAATTGAATATCACCACAAGTACATTTAACCTAAATGGTATTACTATCGGTACCGATGGAAAGAAATATCCGTTGATAATAACAACAGGTTATCACTTGTGCAAAACTAATTCGTTTTTATAAAAGAAAATTCCAGGTAAACTTTATATTGACATGATAAGACATCCTGTTATCTATATTTTATCGTTACCATTCATGTTACCGATAAAAAATGTAATTTAGGTTATATACATGGTAAGAGAGGTGGATTATGCTGACAAAAACAATTGTTACACTTACTTTCATCTTCTTGATTAGTGTCCTTATCATCAGCACTACTATTGCTTCTGACATTAAGGACAACCTTACCTATCAGGGAAACAAAGCCCGGATTACTGTTGGGACAATTAAAGCCAAGGCTAACAACTGTTCTTATGATATGGCTGCTGCTATCGGTGAAATGCTGTCATCGGCACTGACCAACACCGGCAAGTTCATCGTGTTGGCAAGCCAGGAAGAAGTAGCTGAGCTTGCTGATGAGATTGACCTTGGTCAGTCGGGATATGTCGAAGAAGGCAAAGGACCA
>JAJRZL010000152.1 GCA_024275255.1 Candidatus Zixiibacteriota bacterium
CTGCAAAACCACTTCTTCCCAACATTCAAACTCATTGAAAAGAAACGAATCAACAGCAAGTACCACAAAAAGTATGAAACGCCACAAACACCTTATCAGAGAATCATCCAATCACAGCATATCTCTGACATTAACAAGAATACTATAGAAAAACTCCATCAATCACTTGACCCTTTCAAGCTAAAACAACAAATTAACCAACAACTGAAGGTTATATTCAGAATGGTCATGGTAACCTCTAATGTGAGGAAACGTATCTGAACTCAACAATACCTTCGGTAACATTATGCTATGAGGCAACGCGGCTAAAAAAATCGACTGTTCACAGCCCTGAGAGAGTTACTTTTCCGGACTATATCGTTGTCAGGGGCACAAGGCTCCTGACATGCTCATGAAGTGCTCCCTTGTACGGCAACAATATTTGTTATAACAGTGCCTGAACCTGTTACGGTTTATATTGAAAAGCTACCACTACATTTCTTCCCGCTTCATTTTGTCCGGAGCCATGAATGCGATAGTCTTCATCGGTTATATTTTCAATCGCAAGAGATACGGTAATCCTGTTTGTGATGTTATAGCTGTTCCTTAACGACAACACGGTGTACCCGGGAGTTCCGCCGGGAGGAATACGCTGGGTATCGCGGGAATCACGAGTGGAAAGTTTATCCTGTTTCTGAGCGGTTGTCAGTTCTATTTGTGACCAGAGCCTGTTATTGCTACTTGTCCAACTGACACCGAAATGAGCCGTTGCCGGCATCAGACGGTCGAGTGGTTCCCGAACTTGTTGTGGGTCGGAGGTCGGGTAGGTGTCAACACTGCCATCCATCCATGTTCCCGCAGCGGTCATGGTTACTTGTGGGTGAGGATGCCATGAAGTGCTTGCTTCCGCTCCGTGTACATACCCGGAACCGGCGTTTTTCTTTGTTACTACATAGTCCTCATCAATCATTTCCCCGTTGGGGGTGCGGGTAATCATGTCTTTGATGGTTGTATAAAAATATGAAATATCAACTGTTGCTTTTTGATAATGGGTTTTAATACCGACTTCATACGAGATATAATGTTCCGGTTTCAGGTTCGGCGAGGGGACTTCTATTTCATTTGAGCGGGCAGCATCAAAACGGGTCATATCCGAGAGGTTCGGGGCACGAAATGCCTGTGCTACTCCTGCATATATTCGAGTATGTTTTTTATCGAGTGAATATGTCACCCTGAAATTTCCTGTAAGCTGATCCCAGCTTTTTCGTATAGCAAACACGGAATCGGCATTGACCGGATCCTGAACTCTCCCGGCATGAACACGGACATGTGAATAACGAGCGCCAAGAAGCACATCGAACCGATTCCCTGTCGGTATTGTTGCCTGAGCATAGATATCGTTAATTTCATACCAGGAATCATCGGCAACCGGTCCCTGAACAGCGATACGAGTCAAAGCTCCTGTACTGTCATAATCTCTTCGGTAGGAATCGACAAAATCACGATAGTATTCTGCTCCCCATAACAGGTTCCCGTCCCATGGTAATGAACTTTGCAGGTCAAAAGTAAGTCCGAGCGTAGCAACATCAACGCCTTGTTGCAGTCCGTTTCCTCTCTTTTTAATTCGCTCCTGTTGTTCCTGCTGTTGTTGGTAGGAGAGGGTAGTTGATATTGACTGGAATATTGAAAACGGCTTGGTTTCCATGTAGCGCAATGAGTAGAGCATCCGTTTCTGGTCATACATATATTTCCTGTCGGAGCCGACACTTGTCCCCGCCCAGCTTATTCCATAAATGGTTTTATGCGTACGCCACACATCATCCTGATTGGTAAGCTGGTAGTTCAGTTCTACGATGGAATGATTCGTTGGATGATAGGTACTGTTCATATTGACATCATACTCATCATACCCGGTGTTCTTTTGCAACCCCGTACCCTTTCCTGCCCGAAGGTCGCCGAATTTTTTCAGGGAGAGCCCTCCCTGCAAATCAATGCGGGAGCCGATATCCCCGGTCAACTGCAAGCGGTTGATGTGGGAGTTTTCCGCAGTCGCATAACGATAATAGAAATAGGGAACAATACGAACCCCTTCGATATTGGAACGCGGCAGCGATGGATACGTAATAGCATTCACGGCTCCACCGACGGCATCGGTCCCGTAAATTGTAGAACCGGCTCCTTTTACTACTTCTAACTTGTTGATTATAAACGGGTCAACAGTATTCCAGTACTGGTTGGGTCCATCACGGAAGGTGGAGTTGTTAAGCCGGATGCCATCGATAAAAAATAGTGTTCGGAACCCGGTAAAACCTCGAATGTACGGTGACCCCTGTCCATACGCGGTTTTTTGAATCATTATCCCGGGGATATCTTCAAAAATTTCCGGCGTACTGCGATACATCTTTCGGGTGGTTATTTGCTCATTTGTTATTACACTAATGGAATATGGAGCGTTAAGAAGCGTTTTATTGATTCTTGAACCAATTACCTGAATCTTTTTTAACTGGTATGTTTTAAGACTGTCCGGGATACGTAAACTGTCAACAATATTGTTTGTTGAAACTTCATTTGCATTCACCTGCACCGTGAGGATAAAACACAGTATGATGCTAATGATACAAGTTTTGATACATGAACACCCCTCGATACGAACTGCTTTTTTCTTTGTCATAGTACATACCCTTGCGTTTTTGGAAAGTTTGGTTTTCTATAAGCGGCAAATACCCTGCCTGTTCACATTACCCTATTATTCGCAGAATGGTTACTGTTTAAGTTCTACATTTGTTATATCCCATTTTATGATGACATTCAATGTATCAATGGGGGTTCCCTGGTAATCGGAGTAAATAATATTCTTTAATGTGATATTACGCCTGAGCAACCCGGATGCAGAGATATAATCAACGGTCACGATATTGGTATCTAAAGTGGTTATTATCGGTTCATCGTATCCCGTGTCACCGTTTCCTCCGGGACCAGGTCCGTTTACCTTGACAGCACCATAATCTCTATTGATAAAATCGTTATAATATAACCAGGTGATAACATAACACTCATGGATGCCTTGTATTGTTCGAATAGTCCTCATCTCTGTAACTTCTTTGTTAATTCGCCACAATCCCCCCTTAGGACGAGCAACCCACTGTTTGCCGATTTCAAGGGGATAGGCAAGACTTTTAATTGGTGGGTCTTCATAAATCAAACGACCATTGGCTGCTGCTTGATATCTTATACTCATATCGGGCGATACCGAGGTAAAAGAAAGTAATTCCCGTATATTGTGAAACTGTTGTCCCATAAATTCAATAGAATACCCGTTTCCGATTTTTAGCGGTGCGGTAGCGGAGTACCCAGAGTACGCATATTGAAAGAAGCCTTCGGAAGTATTATTGAAATAGCTTTCAGCCGTATTATGATGTGCGGAAAAATATTCATACGTTTCTTCATAGAAATGGTATGCCGGAAAGTGGTTTAATAATGTATCATAAGAGATTATCGCAATAACAGAATGAAAATTGTAACTCGGTAAAGTATCAATCACTTTCCCTGTCTCCGGGTCAATCCAGTAAGTACTCCCTGTATATTCCCACTGGTTACCCACTGCTAACGGATAAACAATATCTGAACCGGTGATAAATTCCCATCGTGGCGAGTGGGTGATATTTCCGTCAGAATCCTTTGCTGCTACCCACCAGTAGTAGTGTTTTCCCAGTTGCAGGGACAGGGGAGTATAGCGGGGAACAGTCAATCCTTCGGCAACAAGAGCCGGGAACTTTGTTGTCCCCAGATATACCGAGTAAGTAAGAGGGTCACCATTCGGATCGCTGCAGGACCATTGCAAGGTTATTCCCGGTTGTTGCGGTGTCGTGGTGGAGTTGGGGAAGGCATACAGCGAAAAATTCGGTGCTTCGGAATGCAGCTTTTGAGGTCCAAATGGCGAGCTGCTATCACAACTTATAAGCCCTATTATACATATAGCAATAATAAAGCTGACAATTAATAGATTACTCTTTGTAAGCATTATATTTTCTCCCTGCTTTGCTGGTTATTACTAATAATAATAGTATATATCAGCCATGTTGTCAAGATGATAGTACCTTGTTTCTGCCTTTCCGCTTGACAGAAACATGGGAAATGAATAGTATAATACCATACAAAGGGCACCATGATGCTTCATAAGTAGGGATGTTTGACACTTAGAAGAAGGGACGGAGTAATTTGCAGGGCAAGGTAGTGACAGGATGTACATATTTACATGTTATCCTGATAATGGCATTGATGGGCTGGTTGTCTGTTTCTGTACGGGCACAGAATGTTCAAGAGCAAAAGCTCCCGGTTAAAGCAGATTCTATCATAAAAGTAATTGATTCTGCCACATACAAAATCGGTAATCTATACCTTGACAGGGTAACACGTAAAATTGAAATCCCCGGTTGGGTGAATATGGATGATGGCCTGGTTGAATATCTGGCTGTGACCCCTGACGGGAAAACGCATGAGTCGGTATTGGTGCTGGATGTGCA
>JAJRZL010000153.1 GCA_024275255.1 Candidatus Zixiibacteriota bacterium
ACATCAGCCAGTGATATCCACATTTTTTCGCCATTGAGAATATATGACTCTCCTTGTCTTACGGCTGTTGTCTGAATCCCGACAGCATCGGAACCGGCAGCCGGTTCCGTCAACCCGAAAGTAGCAATCTTTTCGCCTTTGGCTGCGGGTACGAGGTATTTTTGTTTTTGTTCTTCGTTTGCCCAGGTAAGAACCGGAAGGGAAAACAACCCGATATGTACCGAGAGAATCACTCGTGCCGAAGTATCGGCATATTCGAGCTCTTCCGATGCCAGTCCAAGCGAGATATAATCCATCCCCAGCCCGCCATACTGCTCCGGAATACAAAACCCAAGCAGGTTGGCACGAGCCATTGCCGGAAGAACATCAGGGTTGAGTTTGTGGGCTCTGTCATATTCGGCAATAGTAGGTTTGACGACTTTCTCGGCTATTTCACGAGCCATATCGCGTACCGCAAGCTGGTTTTCGGTAAAAGAAAAATCTATCATCGAGTAAATCACTCCTTACTTATCATGTTCCGCGTCATTTCTACCCTTTATATATGGTACAATATATAGAAAGTCAATCAATGGGCGTGGGTACATCTATTGGATATAGAACATGCAGTTTATAGCCCCAGTTCCTGAATCTCAAGATCGAATCGAGAGGGTTTGAGCCGTATGACCCAACCCTTACTATGAGGATCCTGCAGGGCGGTAGTTGGATTTTCAGCAATATGTTGATTCACGGCAACAACAGTTCCTGAAAGTGGTGCCAATACGGTATGAGATTGTAAATCGGTAGAAATAATCTGAAGAAATGAACTTCCCTGACGTAATTCATCACCAACAGCTGGGAGGTATATTGTTTGAATAGTCCCCACTGCATGTAAAAAGTCATGGTCTATGCCAACCAATACCGTACCTTCTTCTTCCAGTACTATCCAGGAATTGTCACCAATGGATTTAAATCCTTGTATTTTGCTGTCTTGTATCTCTGAGGTTTGTTTATCATCTGTGACGGTATCGACTGAACCGGTAGTTTGTACAAGCTCAGAAGCGCGTTTCAACACACTATGTAATTCTTTTCGTGTGAATGGCTTGGCAACATAGTCAAATGCTCCCAGTTGGGTAGCCTGAAGAGCGGTATTGATAGTTGCATAACCAGTAATCATGATGATCGGCAGGTGGGGGCGTTCCTGTTTTATCATTCTCATAAACTCCAATCCGTCTATTTCCGGCATCATGAGATCAGTCAGGACTATATCGATAGGTGTTTTTTGCAGAAGAAGTAAGGCATCCTGTACATTCAAAGCAGTATGTACTATATACGGTGTTTTACGGAGCAGTTTTTTTATACTATCAAGAACTATTTGTTCATCATCTACAACCAATATGGCAATTGTTGTTTTCATAAGATACACTCCCGGATATTCAATAACATACCCTCATCTGTTCTCTTCTGCTGTTGGCAGCACAATACGAAACACCGCTCCACCGCTTTCTGCCATATCAACCTCGATGGTACCATGGTGACGCTCCACAATACCCCAGCTTACCGCCAATCCCAAGCCACTGGTCCCCTTGGTTGAGAAAAATGGCTCAAATAACTTATCTATCAGGTTCTCTGGTATGCCTGGTCCGTTATCTTCGACCATGATAAGACATTTATTCCGTTTTCGATCATATTCGGTGGTTACTTTGATAGTCCCTTTACCGTTCATGGCATCACAGGCATTGAGCATCAGGTTCAAGACAACTTGCTGAAGCTGGTGTTGGTCGCATGTAATCGGTGGAATAAGAGCTGATAATCTGGTCTCAATAGTTATATTTTGGAATTGTGGCAGTTTCTTTATGAGTGATAAGGTTTGATTAACAATATGATTGGGGCTTACAATTTCCAGTTTCAACTTTTCCTGACGGGAAAAATCGAGCAGGTTACGGACAATTGTACGACAGCGAAGTGTTTCTCGAATAATGACTTCCATATCTTGATACAACGGGTTATCAGGTCCTATCTCTTCCAACATTTCTTCCGCATACGCCAGAATGCCAGTAAGGGGATTGTTGATTTCATGTGCTACTCCAGCCGCCAGTTTACCCACTGCCGCCAGTTTGGCTGACTGGGCTAACTGTTCGCGCAGTTCTTTTTCGGCTGAAACATCACGTGATATAGTACATACTCCTATCGTGTCCCCTTTGTAATCATGGAGGGGAAACCGGACTGTCTGGAAATAATGATCCCTTCCATTAATGGTGAATACTTCCTCGTACACTTGATGCTTATTTGTGCGGATTACTTCTTTGTCATGTTTCTGGATATCCTCCGCTTTTTCGGGTGGAAGCAGGTCAGCAGGCGTTTTGCCGGTAAACTCGTCTGGTTCCCGGTTCAGTGCCCGGGCACATACCGGATTGACAATCACATACTTGCCTTCAAGGTCCTTGATGGAAATCCAGTCCTGAGCGGAATCGATGAAACTTCGGAATCGTTGCTCAGCCATATCTATTTCGCGCTGAAGCATAATCCGTTCGGTTATCCGGTGCCAGGTGCTCAGGACAGCTTCCAGTTTACCGTTTTTATCGAAAATAGGGACCCGGGATACTTCCCAATAGGTTTCTTCCGGTGATGATGTACGCCATACTAAAGTGTGTGGTTTGCCGTCAGTAAATACACTGTCGAGTAAATCAGATGTCTCGCGGCATTTCTCTGCTAACTCGGTTTTTGCCAGTAACTCGATACATGTTTTACCAATTGCTTCTACCGGAGAAATACCTGTAAACTTACTGAAACTGGCATTTACTTTTATAGCCCGTCTATCCGGTCCGAGAACTACGACCAAATCCGGCAGACTATCAACCAGTCCCTGCAAAAACAATCGTTCTGCTTCGATTCGTTCTTCAAGAGCGGTGATTTCCCGAAGCTGACGAACAGTTTCTTCTTTGGCATTGGTAACTTCCCAAAATATCCGTGCAGAAGTATGGTCCATAAGTGTAACACCCTTGGGGATTATCTTATGGATTTTTTCCAGCACCTCATCCTGTCCGGTCAATTCGATTATCATTTCAATTCCCGGAAGTGACAGCGCTTCTTCCATACTTTGTAATGTAGGTATGCTGTGCCCTCGTGCAAACACCATACCGGGAGCATTCAGGTCCGGATCTGCCACACACATTATTTCCAGCGGAAGCTCTTTTAAGTACTTCATTACCGCAAGATTGATAATTGCCCGGGCACCTTTACCTCCGCCTATAATAACTGTTCGCATGATAATACTGTCAGCCTACCTATCCGTTATGTACATTCTTTTACCTGTTTAAGGTGAAGGAAAATCCTTTTCCGACATTTCTATGTACTCATTAATAAGCTCTGTGCATGAGGTATATGTCGCTGCCGGTTTAATACTAAAATGCATAAGAATGTTATTAAGACGTGGAGAAATATACGGGTAGAGTTTCTGGAGATTCATCAAACGGTATTCGTAAAATGCCGAGGCATCAGCTGGAGTCAGGCTTTCCTTGATTTTCACTGGTATTGTTTTATCACGGAGAATATTTTGAAATGAATTGATGCCTTTCCCAACCACGTAGTTGATAACATTGCCAAGTGACCACAGGTCAAAATCGGAAACATGCTGATTGAGATCGAAATCAATCCATCGGTACTGCCCGGAACCTTCTTCAATGATAATATGGTCGTTTCGAACATCACCATGACAGGTACCATGTTCGTGCAGGAACGCAATGGCACGGAGAGAATCGGTCAATCGATGCAGAATCGCCGGCAAGTCTTCGTAGTAGTAGGCTTCATGTGGTTTCTCTATTTGATAGACATAATTAAAAATGGTCTTCCCGCGAATATAGTCAAGTACCCGAACATTATTCTGTTTTTCATCGTACACGGTATATCCCTGCATGAAGCGAGAATCTCCTTTTACTAGTTCCAAAACTTTCGCTTCTTTTTCCGGGCTGCGGTAACAGTGAATGCGAAACACACCAACATGAACAGTAAAATCTTCATAAAAAACGGTTTTCAATATTTTGTGTTCCCCTGTCTGCACATCAACAGCCGAAAATACCCAGTACTTCGGTTGGTACTCAATTCCAAAACGGGTTTCGTATTTGTTCCCCAGGATAATGAATTCATGCCCGTCTATTCGAACGACGTTCCCGCGTTGTATCCGCATACAGTCGGAGGTGTCGGTAACAATGGAAAGATTCGGCACATTACTCCAGCCGGTCAACTCTTTAATCCGGGTAGCCAGTTTTTCTGTATCACTCATGTTGATGGTTTCTACAACCGCTCCTCTGCATCAGTCGATTGATTTTTATGCTGTGCCGGTAACATACCGGATATAATATGTTTGTCATCTGTTATAATTCTAACCCGAAACACTGTTTTTTGCAAGATAGTTTTACAAGACTATGTGATAGATAATAAAGAGCACAAGAACCAGTATCATAATGTACTATTAGTAGGTCTACATACATGGATAGATTGTGATTGTACCCCATGTCGTGATGCCATATATTTCATGTGCTATGGATTTTTTCGATAAGAAACAGGATAATACCGGAGCATCACCACAAGCGGATATCCGCCCCCTTGCCGACAGGATGCGTCCGCAGTCATTCGATGAGTTTGTCGGGCAGGAGGAAATAGTTGGTACCGGCACACCGTTGCGAAAGGCGATTGAGAATGACATGGTTGATTCCCTGATTTTCTGGGGACCTCCCGGAAGCGGTAAAACAACCCTGGCACGACTGATTGCCAACGCTACCCACGGGCAGTTTATTCCCTTCTCGGCGGTAACTTCGTCGATTAAGGATGTGAAGGCGGTTATTTCCAAAGCCGGGAACTACTACCGGATGAGCGGAAGACGGACGTATATCTTCATTGATGAAATCCATCGTTTCAACAAAGCACAGCAGGATGCGTTTCTCCCGTATGTCGAAAAAGGTGACATCGTCCTTATTGGCGCTACCACCGAGAACCCGTCATTTGAGGTGAACTCGGCTCTACTTTCCCGAATGCGGGTTTATGTTCTCAAACGGCTGGATACTGATGCTTTGCAGCGTATTTTGAAACGAGCGTTACTCGATACAGAGCGAGGGTTGGGGGAGAAGAACATCACTATCACTGATGATGCCCTGGTGTTTATTGCAGAAGCTGCCGACGGAGATGCCCGACGGGGTTTATCGTTACTGGAAGCGGCAGCGGCCTTTGTAGGAGATGAAGGCGCTGTTACTATTGATATTCTTAAAGATATTCATCAGAAGAGCGCCCTTGTGTATGATAAAGATGGCGAGGAACATTACAATCTCATTTCAGCTTTGCATAAGACCATACGCGGAGGTGACCCCGATGCCGCTTTATACTGGCTGGCTCGGATGCTTGATTCCGGCGAAGACCCGTTATACATAGTCCGTCGTCTGGTTCGTTTTGCCTCCGAAGATATCGGGCTTGCGGACCCGTATGCTCTCACCCTTACTCTCAATGCACGCGATGCTTACCATTTCCTCGGCTCTCCGGAAGGAGAACTGGCAATTGCCACTGCTGTTATTTACATGGCATGTGCGCCAAAGTCCAATGCGTCATATATTGCGTTTAGCAAAGCTCAAAAAGATGTTCAAACTCATGGCTCTTTACCGGTCCCGCTGCATATCCGCAATGCGCCCACCAAATTGATGAAAGAGCTGGGCTATGGCGATGGCTATCAATATGCGCATGACTATGAAAATGCCCTGACCAGTCAGGAATATTTCCCGGATGAGTTAGCAGGCAGACAGTATTATCACCCGAAAGAAACAGGCAGGGAAGCTCGTTTAGCCGAATACCTGAAAAAATACCGTGCTTTTCGGGGGGCATCGGGAAAGAAAAAACCGACCACAGATTAATAACTGTATGGGTTGTTTGACCTTACGGGAGTTCCCCGCTTTTCTCTGAAAAAAACCTCCCGTAACCGGAACTGAATAATAAAAAAACAAAAGAGCAAATCAGTTGTTTCATGGGATAACCGTATACCGGAACTTGTAAAAAGGTATTGGTCATAGCCGGGAAATCGGCTATTATACTAAGGTTGAATTAATAATGACGGGAGATAATACTCGGTGGATACTTATAGAATAATGTACAACGATGACGAAATCACGATTCATTCGCCCTTAGGCATCATTCCTCTTCGTGATGTGGTGGTCTTTCCGCACATGATTTTTCCGCTTTTGATTGGGCGCGAATTTACCATGCGAGCTTTGAAAGAAGCAATCGACAGTTCCAAACAATTGTTTCTGGTAGCTCAACATGTGGCAGGAGATGAACGCCCGGGACCTGATGATTTACACCACATGGGAGTGGTGGCGCGTATTCTTCAGGTGATGAAGATGCCCAACGGTACGCTGAAAGTGCTGGTCGAGGGATTGGTCCGGGCAGAGGTAAAAAAGTTCGTAAAACTCGAAGAGTTTATGTCGGCGGATATTGTTCCTCGCGCCGATGAATCAAAAAAAGCCACTCGTGATATCGAGGCATTATCTCGTTCGGTTTCGGAATTGTTTACTGATTACGTCCGGTTGAACCGACGCATCCCCGATGAAGTGCTGGTAACACTCACATCCATTGAAGATTACAGCCAGCAGGCAGATACTATCGCTGCTCATATCCTGCAAAAAAACGATGGGAAACAGCGGTTGCTTGAAGCGGTTGATGTGTTTCAACGCTTTATGTTCCTGATGGAGATTCTCAAAGAAGAAATAGAAATCCTCAAGATTGAGCAGAAAATTGATGGTACTGTACGGGAGTCAATGTCCCGTTCTCAGCGCGAGTTTTACTTACAACAACAACTCAAGGCAATCAAGGATGAGCTGGGACAATTTGATGAACCGACAGCGGAAGTTGATGATCTCTATGCCCAGTTGGAAAGTGAGGATTATCCCGAAGCAGTTGTGACTCGTGCCGAGGAAGAAATCCGAAAGCTGTCAAAGATGCACCCCTACTCGGCAGAATCTGGTGTGGTCCGTTCTTATCTTGAATGGTTGCTTGGTTTGCCGTGGAATAAAATGACAACCGATCGCACCGATTTTTCGGCGGTAAAGTCTATTCTCGATGGTGACCATTATGGCTTGGAAAAAGCCCAACAGCGTATCCTCGAACATCTTGCTGTGATACGACTGGCTGGAAAAGTTCGGGGACCTATTCTTTGTTTGGTCGGACCTCCGGGAGTCGGGAAAACATCGGTCGGGAAATCAATCGCAAGAGCATTGGACCGTAAGTTTGTGCGGATGTCGCTGGGCGGGGTACATGATGAAGCCGAGATACGTGGACACCGTCGCACATATATCGGAGCTATGCCGGGACGGATTATCCAGGGCATCAAACGTGCCGGATCATCCAATCCGGTTTTCCTGCTGGATGAGATTGACAAAATCGGTGCTGATTTTCGCGGTGATCCGGCGGCAGCGCTTCTTGAAGTGCTTGACCCGGAACAGAATAACACCTACTCCGACAACTACCTTGAAGTTGATTACGACCTTTCCAATATTTTGTTTATTACAACGGCAAACAATATCGGCTCTATTCCTCCGGCTTTGTATGATCGCATGGAAATTATCCGGCTGCCCGGATATCTCGATTTTGAAAAAGCTGCCATTGCACGCGGGTATTTATTGCCCAAGCTGGTGAAAACTATTGGATTGAATAAGGTCCAGGTTGAGTTCAAAGACGATGCCCTCTTTGAAATAATCCGTCATTACACCCGTGAAGCCGGAGTTCGTGAGCTGGAACGGCAAATGAGCAGTATCTTACGAAAAGCAGCGGTAGAAATTGCCGAGGGCAAACGGATTCGTAAGCTCGTTATTACAAAACAGAAAGTTCACAAATTACTTGGTGCGCCAAAGTATGTGAGCACTGATCTGAAAGTTTCTCCTACGGTCGGATATGCGGTAGGGTTGGCGTGGACTGAACTGGGTGGTGAAGTACTCCCGGTTGAAGTGGTGCTGATGCCCGGTAAAGCAAAACTGACCCTCACCGGTTCACTGGGTGATGTAATGCGCGAGTCAGCTACCGCCGCAATGTCGTTTGTTCGGAACCATGCCTTGTTGTATGGATTAAATGCGGACTTCTTTGAAAAGCTGGATTTGCACATACATATCCCCGAAGGTGCTGTTCCCAAAGACGGACCATCAGCGGGTATTACACTTTTGACTGCTATTGTTTCGGCACTTACTGAAATACCTGCCCGAATAGATATTGCCATGACAGGTGAAGTTACCTTGACCGGTGATGTGCTGGCGGTGGGTGGACTCAATGAAAAATTGTTGGCAGCCAAAAGACTGGGAATAAAAGAAATTATTGTTCCCGACAGAAACAGGAAAGATATTGCCGAACTTTCCAAGGAGCTCAAAGAGGGACTGCGCTTACATTATGTAAAACGGATTGATGAGGTTCTGCGACTGGCACTTACCAAGTCACCGATTGTCCGGTTAAAACCGAAATTGTCCCGACAAATGGGCAATAGAGTACGATAGATGAATCGGCATATTATAACTGTTGAACATACTCTTCAAAGAGTAACTAATGGGTAAAACGATTTCAACAAAGATAACGGCGTGTGAATTTGTTGGTTCATTTTTTGCAGTTACTCAGATTCCTCGTGACAGACGACCGGAAATTGCCGTAGCCGGTCGTTCTAATGTGGGGAAGTCATCATTGTTGAATCGGCTGTTGGGAAGAAAGAAAATGGCGAAGGTTTCCGGTACTCCCGGCAAGACCCGTTCACTTAATTTTTTCCTTGTGAATGACCGTTTTTATTTGGTAGATTTGCCCGGCTACGGTTATGCGAAAGTGTCGAAACAAATGCGACAGAACTGGGGGGAACTGATCGAAACATATCTCAACAAATCAGAACATCTGATAGGCTTGGTCCTGCTGCTGGATTGCCGACGGGAACCGACATCGACTGATTCTCAACTATTGCAATGGCTGAGCAGACGTCAATTACCGACACTGGTGGCAGTGACAAAAATCGATAAGCTGAGCAGGGATAAAGGAATACGAAAGGTACAACAGATTGAAAAAGAGCTGGGAGTTCCCGCAATTGGTTTCTCTGCGGTTACCGGCGCCGGTAAGAACGAGCTGATAACGGCTATTCACCATCTTGTTCACGAGCATTCAAACAACATGAAAGCATAAAAATATGGGTAAAAACAAAGTTATTCTCGGTTGCCAATGGGGTGATGAAGGGAAAGGTAAGATTGTTGATTTACTGGCAGCGGATTCTGATATTATCGCACGGTTTCAAGGGGGCGCGAATGCCGGTCATACCATTGTCGTTAATGGCAAACAGTATATTTTACACTTAATCCCATCGGGGATAATTCATCCGGGAAAACAGTGCTTTATCGGTAACGGTGTCGTGCTGGATCCTTTTGCTTTCAAAGAAGAACTCGAATTTCTTGTTGAGCACGGAATTGACTACTCCGGCAGGTTATGGATTTCTCCCGCAACGAATCTGGTGCTCCCTTACCATAAGTTGATTGAGGATGTCGAAGAAAACCGGCGCGGCACAAAAAATCTCGGTACTACCAAGCGCGGTATCGGTCCAGCCTATGTTGACAAGGTTGCCCGACATGGTATCAGGGTCATTGACTTGTTTGCGCCTGAACGACTTCGGAAACGGCTCGAATTTCAAAAGACAATAAAATCACAATACTTGACCGGCTCCGATGATGAACGAGCCGACCTTAACTGGATATATGAATCGTTGATGACTCTGGTTGAACTCTTTCAACCCCTGGTAAAGGATATTTCTCTGGCGCTCTATGATGCTTATAAAACAAACAAATCAATCTTATTCGAAGGAGCACAGGGAACGATGCTCGATGTGGACCTTGGCACATACCCCTATACAACTTCCTCCAATACCACTATCGGCGGAGCTTTGACCGGGCTTGGTATTTCTCCCAAAATGATTGATTCTGTTATCGGGGTTGTAAAAGCATATACCACGCGAGTAGGCGCAGGTCCTTTTCCCACTGAATTGATTGATGAAACCGGTGAAAAACTGCAACAGGCAGGAAATGAATTTGGCGCCTCAACCGGACGACCCCGTCGATGCGGATGGTTGGATTTGGTTGTGCTGAAACATACAACAAGAATCAACGGGGTTGATTCAATTGCGGTGACCAAGCTTGATGTGCTGGATAAGTTTGAGGAAATAAAAGTTTGTACCCGGTATGAACATGAGGGAAACACCCTGGAAAACCTGCCGCTCGATTTAGCCGAACTGAACTATGTCAAACCGATTTATGAAACCCTCAAGGGTTGGAATACGTCAATTAAAGGCATTACGAAATACGATAACCTGCCCGAAGAAACGAAAGCATATATAAAATATATTGCCGATTTTCTGGAGGTCGATATTGCCCTCGTTTCCACCGGACCGGGAAGAGAAGAAACAATACTGTTCTGAAATTATCCGGAGCATATCGGGGAAATAATACAAGAATGTACCAGGCTCGATTCTTCATTGAATCGGGCTTTTTTTATAGTGAAGAAGTAAGTAGAGACTTACTATTAATAAAACGGCAGGTTGTATCTACAGATACAACCTGCCGTAGTGTGTTTTAACCCTGAGGAAAATCTTAGTGTTTTCTCACAAAATCAAAGGTGATGTCAATGCCGGTCTGCGTATGAACCTCCGGTCTATTGTCCGTGTCATAGTCAGATATTTTAATCCAGGTACGGTAATCATGTCCGAGTGAGGGCGGATACCAGTCATAGGAGCCGGTGTTGGGAATAGTAACATCCATAATCCAGTTGGAAGCGGAGTCGCCGTCGGTGTACCAGATAGTAACACTATCCAGACCAACATCATTCCATGCCAGCGGAATAGCAGTGGAGTCGTTGTTTCGTCTGTCATAAACGGTAGAGTCATCCCATGATTGGATGGCAGCAATATCGACAAAGTTCAACCCGACAATGGTAAAGTTATCGCTGTACCAGAAACACCCACCGGCAGTATCCCGAAGCGCAATACGGGCAAGGTTATCGGAAAACCACGTGTCATCCAAATCGACAACACCAATACTGCTGCTTAACGTGGGGATACTTTGGAAATCCGGGATAGTATCAATAAAGTTAGTCGTACCATCAAGAGTCAGGAAATAATCCACCATATCAATCAAGCGGACTTCGTTATCGCTTAGCTCCATATCGGAAGCAACAGGGGGCTGTACAACCGTGAAGCTGAGAGTGTAACCCGGCGCTTCCACGGAGTCACCAGCTTCGGGGCTGCCGTATTCAAGATATGGAGCAAGGCGAATCATCAAGGTCGTATCATTACCGGAGTTATCATAGAAAGCCATTTCCAGATAATCACCGGCAGCACAACGCCCGGCAGGAATCGTGAACCATGCCCGCAATGGTTGTTCTTTACGTCCGGTGTTATTCCATTCCCAGTGCCCGGCTGAATTTGGCAGTGAATAGTTTTCATCACCACCACCTTCAATAAAGTTAAAGACCGGGTTGTTTTGTAACTGCATGTATTCGAGAGAATCGGTCAGTACCAGCCAGACGGTGTCCTCCTCGGTTCCGGTGGTATTGTCTGCACTACCGTGGTACTGGACAAACATAATTCCATTGTTCCCGCCATCAAGATTGTTGCCGGCTCCCGGTGGGGTTTCATCTTTTATCGGAATGCGGTTGGAAAATGGTCCCATACCGGCAGCATTGTATGCCCGAATAGCAAACTCGATAATAGTTCCACCGGAAAACGGGGTTTGGATGTCATCATCAAGGTAATAATCAAACTGTTCCGGTAATACCACTGTTGCCGACTGCTGCTGCAGGTAATCCTGAGACGGAACACTCATGATTTCAATGAAATCGGTATTGCGGTTATTATCCTTGGCATAGATTTTATATCCATATCCGGCAACTGCAGGGTCGGTATTCCATTTGAAGGTAATCTCGGTGGTGTTCCAGTCTGCCCGCCATCCGGCTGGCATATCGAGTGCCCATCCGGTAACCTGTGACGGAACCGTTGTATCAATCTCGGTTTGGAATGTGAAACAGCTATCCTGGAAGTCACCTGGAATATCTGATAACACACCATAACAAACACGATAGGTATGACTTCGCTCCAGAGGATTCTCAGGACTGATAACAAGCATATTCCCATCGACCGAATTGGTAAAGGCAACCGGGAAACTGTCTCCGTCGGTTATATCAGTTAGTGACAGGGAGCCATATAACGGATCGATAACCGGTGGCATATTGAATGTAAACTCGATATTATTGTCAATCGGGAACATATCAAAAAGCATTGGTGCCCGTTCAAGGTTTGTATATTGCAACTGGATTCCTTCCACGGTTGTAAATGACATCATGCGGAACGCATCGCTTAACTGGCAGCCGGAACGGGACTCGGCATGATTGATAACCAGTTTATACTCTGTATCGGGCAACAAGGTAAGAACAGGATTTATTATTAACTTCGTTTCGTTCATTGACCACATACGGGTTGTCTGAACAGGAACACTGCTTCCGGTTATTTGTAGTTCGTATTCAAACGTAACGGTATCCATTGGTTGAGAAAAATATAGTGTCAGTGATGAGTCGTAGTGGAACCGGGTATCGGCAAGGAAGTTGCGAGATAATACGGTCGGAATACTGCGACAGTCCACAATACCGTAAATATCCGGGACCTGCGTTTCACTCGCTTCGCCCATCAGGATAGTAGTATCAATTTGTTTATAAGACGAATCCCCGGAAGTAAAGGGAAGTATCGACAGGTACACATGCCCTTTATATGTCGGAAGATGGGTAAACCGATAGACGCCGGAGTCGTTGGTGAACTCCCGGTACTCCAACGGTACTAAGGAAGTGTTGGAAGGGAAAGTCAACACGACTTCTACATTACCAGCCGGTAATACCGGTTCCTGAAGAGCATCAGGGGTGTTTTTCTCTTTCCTGGATGAGCCTTCCGGTAAAGCGGTGAAAACTCTGCCGGTCACTGTTGCGGCAAGGGGGTACATCGGGATTGCCGAGGTAAATGAGAATCGGAATGGGTATCGCCCGGAGGGGTTTACATCGATGTCACCTTTCAACTCTTCAAGAGTGGGGATATACACGTCGGTACGGTATGTAGAGTAGTTGAAACCGGTAAAAGTCAATGTGTAGAACCCGGTTGATAGCGGTCCGGCAATAAGAAAATACCCTTGGTTGTCGGTCAGGACACTGTCATGGCGTGGGATGCTGAACGATGTATCGACCCCGGCATTACTTGAAGTGTAGTGTACCCATATTCCAGGAACACCTTGTTTGGTGAGAGCATTAACGACAATACCTTCAACCGAGCCATCTACCCAGTCGGGTACAGCTTGAGGGGGTTCGACAACCGTGTCATCACACCCGACAAGCAATAATCCGACAAGACTGACTGCCAATGTCAACATCAGCACATACAAGTTGTTTTTTTTCATACTATATCTCTCCCATTATTTTTTGTTGATTTTTCATCCTCAAAAAAACAAACTGGAACAAGCAGGTGTCAGCATTTCCTGAACGTGCCAAAGGGGTGTTATACTCATTGAGGTGGTGAATATCTTCCCTGCTATATAAGCCTGTATTTTTCATTCAAATAATTACTCTTGTGAGACCAACGATTTTTTTCTATTGCGTCCTATCCATATACCCCGATTGGGTTAGTACTTACAGGGTATTTGGTAACGTAGTACTTTTACTTTGTAAAGTGGAACGTAAGGTACGTGCGATGCCGAGGTGTGTCAAGGACAAAAGGGAATAAACCCGATGTCATAACCTGTGACCGGACACCTGAGCATCTGTCCCTGTTATCCTGTTCCTATGAAGTATTGGTGTTCATACCGAAACCCTACGTTGTTATTTGTGCATATCTAAATCGTATTTAACAAATTAACAGAAAGCTGACGGGAAATCAACCGCAATTAATAATAAAAACAATGATGTGTTTAATTGAACAAAGTATGTAACTTTTTATAATTTACAGAAAATGATGCCTACCTGTTACATGAATTTCTTAATTAGTTTCAGGATTCCCTGGTTCCATCCCACACGGTGAGTAACACCCGAGTCAATATGTGTCAGCTCTTCTTTATGCTCAAGATACCATTTGTGTGACTCTATCAACGCATCTTTATTGGAGAACTTTGCTTTCCAGCCCAGTTTTTCCTCGATTTTTTTGGTCGATACGTAAGAATCTTTATCGGCTGTACCATAAATCCA
>JAJRZL010000154.1 GCA_024275255.1 Candidatus Zixiibacteriota bacterium
ATAGGACTACATATACAAGTGAAATAATACAGCTTTTTTATAATTCGTTAAAAAAACGACCGCCTTTTTACAAAGCGGTCGTTGATACGAAATAGTGAGAAGTATATGCGCAGCTCTTATTTGAGCAGGAGCATTTTCTTTGTTATTGTTTCCTTATCGGTTTCCAATCTATAGAAGTAGATTCCCGACGAAACCGGTGTGCCCGAAATGTCTCTACTGTCCCAGACAACGGTATGTTGCCCCGCTTGTAGCATGCCTTCAGTGAGTATAGCCACCTGTTGACCGGCAACGTTATATACTCGTACTGTCACAAATGATGACTGCGGCAATGAGAAGCTTATCTCTGTTGTTGGATTAAACGGATTCGGATAGTTTTGGCTAAGCTGCAATCCATCCTCCGTCTGATTCCCGCTTTCGTTCAGCACATCATCCTGACCGCTACCACTGGCAAATACCGGTCCGCTTTCACATGCCTTGGTCACCTGGTTTTGTGCCGGATCGTATGTCCAGCCTGTCTTGGATACACCCGTCACTTCAAAACACCACTCACCGGATGGATTGGCGACAATACTGGAGTAGAAAACGACTTCTCCGTTACTATCGGTTGTCCCGTTTTTTGAATCCGAAGACGGACCAGAGAACACACCGTCAACGGTGGCATCCGGAACAGGATTGTTATTTACATCATAGATAGTAACAGTCGCCACACCACGACCGTAATTAAACAGGGTCTGACGGGTGACATCGATACTCTGTACATACATGATATCCTGCGGTGGTTCCGTGACTGTAATATAGTCCGTTTTTGTCTTCGTATCGGAACCACAGGAGTTGGATGCCGTGAGAGTGACAGTATAGGTTCCGGCATTCTGATACGTATGAGAAGGATTTTGTGCTGTTGAGGTTCCGCCATCACCAAAATCCCAATCCCAACCGGTGGGATTGTTGGTCGAAAGGTCAGTGAATGAAACCGTCAAGGGAGCATCACCGGAAAGCGGACTGCCCTCAAAGTCAGCAACCGGCGGTTGACATTCCTGTACCGTAATATAGTCAACTTTTGTCTCCGTATCGGAGCCACAGTCGTTGGTAGCGGTGAGAGTGACAGTATAAGTCCCGGCATTCTGATAGGTATGAGTGGGGTTTTGTACTGTTGAAGTGCCACCATCACCAAAATCCCAGCTCCAACTGGTAGGGTTACCGGTCGATTGATCAGTAAAACTCACATCAAGAGGAGCAACACCACTTGTCGGGTCACCGACAAAATCAGCAACCGGTGCAGTACAGGTTACTGTTATATAGTCTGTCTTGGTCTCTGTGTCGGAACCGCAGGAGTTGGTTGCCGTGAGAGCAACGGTATAGGTCCCTGCACTCTGATAGGTATGAGTGGGATTCTGCTCCGTAGAAGTATTCCCATCACCGAAATCCCAATCCCAACTGGTGGGAGTATTGGTCGATAAATCAGTGAATGAAACCGTCAAGGGAGCATCACCGGAAAGCGGACTGCCTTCAAAATCAGCAACCGGAGCAGCATCGACAGAAATATAATTGGTTTTACTCGTGGTATCACAGCAATTCGCCGAGCAGACAATCAACTGCACGGTATAGTTTCCTTCGGTTTGATAGGTATGGGTGGGGTTCTGTTCCGTAGAAGTGTTCCCATCACCGAAATCCCATTCCCACGAAGTAACCGGACCGGTTGATTGATCGGTAAACATTACTGATAGTGGAGCACACCCGGAAGTCGGGCTGGCTGAGAAATCAGAAGTGACATCACACTGCTGCCCGGTGCAATTTGCGGCATCGAGTGCCAGCTTGGCATTGGCAATACCGGAGCCGAGATTTCTGCTATCCGTATATGGAGTGGTATTGTTGACAATCAAGTCAAATTTCTCCATTGCGGATAATTCCGGTTTGCAGGATTCCAACAACGCTGCAATACCAACAACGT
Organism: Candidatus Zixiibacteriota bacterium; assembly: GCA_024275255.1. Lineage (GTDB taxonomy): Bacteria > Zixibacteria > MSB-5A5 > GN15 > FEB-12 > JAJRZL01. The sequence continues at coordinate 1,949 of JAJRZL010000154.1, forward strand.
GGGGAGCTGACATAGAAGTACCAGACTGCACCGCAATATAGTTGGCATTGGGATCGGGATCATCCGGGTTGCGATAAGTACTGAGAATATCCACTCCCGGAGCGGCAACATCGACCCAGGCGCCATAATTTGTAAAGTCAGCACCATTCCCAAGGCTATCCGTTGCGGCAACATTCATCACACTATCGCGAGTTCCCAGAAAATCAGGGTCATCGGCATTATCATTACCGGCAGCATGAACAATCAACACATCGTGAGCAAGAAGGTTCGTAACGGCATCAGCAAGTCCACCGCTATTACTTGACCCCCAAGAACAATTGATAGCTGCCACATTGACACCATGCTCAACCATCCACGACACGTAATCCATCGCTTCAGCTGCATAGTCCATGCGGACAATACCAACCTCTATAATTCCAAATAGCATAGCACGATAGCCGATACGGAGCGGCATAATTTTCACTCCGGTAGCCGCACCGTCAGGGGTCCCGTCACCCCAGCCCCCGGCAACACCGGCAACCATTCTGCCATTGTTCGTAATCGCGGCAATTGTCCCGGCAACATGAGTGCCATGCCCGACACCATCATCGGGATCATTGTCAGCACCACCGCAGTCATCATCAATACAGGTATAAGGCCAGCCATTTTCTTCCTCAAAAAAGTCGTACCCGACAACATCGTCGATATAGCCGTTCCCATCATCATCAATCCCATTTCCGGGAATCTCGTTCGGGTTTACCCAGATATTACCATCAGTTTGCGGATTATCAGGTCCCCACGGGGAATGATTACCCCCCAAATCAAGATGATAGTACCGCACCCCGGAATCGAGTACACCAATCACTACCGTGGCATCGCCGGTTTGAACATCCCATGCATCCTCGGCATTGATACCATGATGGTCCTGCCATAAGTGCCACTGGTCATGTTGGAAATCAGGATCGGGGGAATCCCGGTAATACGGGTCATTCGGTACTGCGGTAACAGTAAACATGCCAATGGGCTGCACTTCTTCAACAGGATTTGCAGCGGCATACGCTGCCATCACTTCTTCAAGTTCACCATTGGAAAATTTCACCTTATAGTGACGAGCAAGCCGACGCTGGACAGCAGTCTCTGCCTGTTTGTAGTCCCGTCTGGGGAACTGTTTTTTTACTGAAACTACCGCATACAGACTATTCAAGGCCTCAAGCTCCGGGATAGCAACAAACGGGTCCTGAGAACCGGTAGCCATTGACTGGACAGCATCCAACACCTCGGCATCTTCCTTCAATATGACAATGAACTCATTTGGCACATTTCCGACAAATGCCGGGACATCCGGGCGTTCAACTGTCATCACATTAACGGCACCAAACGCACATGCCGTCATCAACAACAATGCAACTGCAAGCAACACAAAACGTTGCATAACACCTCCTACATACCTTGTGTAAAGTTAGGGTTTGCTTTTATATAGTTTTCCCGATACCACCTCCTTCGTTCGTTATGGAGAATTATAAAAATGAGCTTGAAAAAGGTGTTCCAGGTTATATCGTTGAGAGTACATACACTGTTTAATACTTGTAATATGCTGCGCTCATAATTGTATCTTCTCAATATTAATAGACCGTAGAAAGTGGGAGAAAATACATATTTTCTCGATACTGCGACATAAACGATTTAGAAATCCAGTAAACCGCACAGGGGAAAGACAGCCGAGGGGTCAATTTATTCTATTATATTATAATAAGTTATACCTCTAATTCTACATTGGCAGTATTAACTATCCCTCCACCAAAGTAAATGATTTAGAAGAAGATAGTTGACAAAATAAGATAAGATATTATCTTAAACTACATCATAATGCCCCCAAGAGGCCCTGCCTGCCCCCCTCCCGTGTGCTCAAGCCCAACAGGCAGGGTTTCCTCCATTAATTTCAATCACAGAGCTTACAGAGCACGAGATTTCCTGCCTTTGATTTTTTCCGGCAATTCCTTATCTTTTATGTATGAAATTCCTGAAAAATAAAACCTCATATTCTGTTTTCCTTGCTTGTCTTATTTTTTGCTGTTTTGGGCAAACAGGTTTTGGGTATGAGCAACTGAAAATAAATATAAGCACTGAACCATCGCTTTTATCATACAATATCGATACCCTGAGAATATTAAATATCAATGAAACCGCAACACCTATAAAGCATCCCATCCAGGTATATAAACCGCAATATGGACCCCACGATAGTGCTTACTATATCAGCGCAAAAAATATTCCGCCATTTATCGATGAACCATCCATTTTCAGTTTCAAGAACTTTAATACAAATAGTATTGTCGATGATGACCCCATTAGATTTACCATTCGCTCCTATACTATATGTAATGACAACACCACAAACCACAAGGTGATAGTAGCATCCGGCTACGTCCATGATTCCGCATTCGTGGTTAAGTTCGTTCCGGCAAGTGATACCATGACATGGCTATATCTTACAACCGGAAAGGACCGTACCGGCGACAGCACTTGGCAACCGGAAATATCCCATGTTGGAACCTTCGATTATGACTACGACGGCTATCTTGAAACTTTCTTTTATCTCAATTCCGCCCGCGATATGACCCCCCGGATCTTATATTGTATCGAAGTCGCCACCCTGCAAATCGAATGGGCGTTACCGGTTGCATCTTTACTTAATTATAATAACTTTTATCCCTGTGGAGACAGTCTTTCCCCTGCGGTTATTTTTACTACATACAATCCCAAACAGGGAGCAACCGACGCCGCATTCAGTGACATGTACGGATATTTGACCATCGTCAATAAACAAGGCAACATTATTTTCAATAAGATTATTGCTTGTGAATATGGTGGTACGGGAATTATTCCCGCAGAACAAAAAGGGCAATTCTATGTACTACATTCTTACCCGTTCACCGATACCAAGCAACCCGACACCACCCTTCCCATAGAATACCGTATTTCAAAGATCAATGCAGATGGCAGCTCTATCGCCAGCAGTACTTCAAAATTTCAATTATGTCATGTCTGGTTGCAACCAAATGTTGACAGCAGTTATTATATCTATACCATTTCAAGCAATGGTATTGTTAGTCGGTATGATACGCAACTGAACCTGCTGGCTAAGTCGGAACCATCTAAAATCCTCAGTTATATAGGTACCATTACCATTCCGGAAATGACAGGCAGTGTGACAGCGCTTGGACTACAAAACGGTATGATAGCACTTTTCGACAAGGATTTCAATCAGGTAGCAGTCTTTAGTGGATATAGTTATATAGAACCTGTCATTTACAACTCCAAAAGACATGTCGTAGCATTTCTTACTGGTGCAAAAAATGGTGCACAGATGCTAATAATCTCCCGGAAAGATCTTATTGATTATATCAAGACCATCTTTTGGAGTTACGAGCATTATATCTTTATCGGGATAATCATCCTGTTGACCAGTCTCATTATTCTCAATCATATTCGTCAACGAACCCAGTGGAAACTTCGGAAAACCGAACGGAACCTGAAAGCATTCCGATACGCCACACCCGATCTCTTATTTTATCTTGATGACACAGGTATATTTCTGGATTACGAAGGAAGCGACAAAATACAACTCTATACTCACCCGGAAGAGTTTTTAGGAAAGCATATTAAAGATGTTTTACCGAAAGATATCGCTGAGCAGGCTCTTGATTGTATTTATACTGCATTGCAGACCAATGAGATACAGGCATTCACATATACCCTTTCCGTCCCTGATAATGAGGAACGGCATTACGAAGCGCGTATTGTTTCTGTGGGAAAACATGAAGTGCTGATAATTGTCCGTGACTTCACCGAGCAACACCGGGCAGAAACAATTCTTGCGACTCGTTTGCGATACGAAGCCGGTCTTGCTTCCTGTTCTCAAACATTACTGGCTGCACCGGTATCTGCCGATGCGCTCACAGAAGCACTACACCATTTGCTGGAAGCATCGGAAGTCAGTCGTGTCTATATTTTCGAAAATTTTGATGATGAGCACGACGGGCTTTGCATGCGGCAGACCCATGAAGCATGTTCACCCGATGTCAAACCGGAGATAAACAACCCGATTCTTCAGCATTTACCGTATAAGGACGGATTCAACCGATGGCAGCAGGAACTTGCAAAAGGGAATGCCATCAGTGGTATTGTGGAAGATTTTCCCCAGGCGGAACGCGATGTTCTTGAGCCGCAGAACATTCTTTCCATACTTGTTATTCCGATATTCATATCAAGTCATTGGTACGGGTTTATCGGGTTTGATGATACCAGGAGCAAACGAACCTGGAATGAAGACGATATCCGTTTACTGCGGACCGCAGCCGAAATAATCGGCTCATTCCTTGAGATATTAACTTCCAACAGGAAGTTAAAACAAGAGCGGGATTTCACCCGTTCCATCCTTGAAACCGCCAACAGCCTTATAGTATGTCTTGACGAACATGCCCGAATAGTGGTATTCAACCGGGAGCTTGAGCAATTAACAGGGTACAGCCGCGAAGAAGTCCTCGGAAAACGGTGGCCCGAGTTGTTCTTGCTTGAAGAAGATTACCACGAAGGGTTGAAACAGTTTCGTGAGTGGGTACTTGCCCATCCGGCTGACAAGTACGAACAGAAAATAAGAACGAAATCGGGAGCAACCCCAATCATTCTCTGGTCAAACTCTTCATTGATTGACCCGAACACCGGACAACTGACCGCTATCGCCATCGGATACGATATCACCGATCGCAAACAGGCAATAGAAGCCTTACGTCGAAATGAAGAAATAATACGAGCCCAGTACAAGGGTATCCCTATCCCAACCTATACCTGGCAAAAAAGAGGCGATACGTTTGTCCTTGTCAATTACAACGATGCTGCTGTTGAAATTACCAAAGGGGGGATAAGCTCATATATAGGCAAAACCCTGGAAGAGATGAATCTGGATAAAGAGGAAATAATAGCAAATGATTTATATCAGTGCTTTACTTCACATAAGACAATCAATCGCGAGGTTTCCTATACGTTTAGTAGTACGAATGAAGTAAAATATTTGTCTGTTCGATATGTATATATCCCACCTGATATGGTGATGGTTCACTCTGAAGATATCACCGAAAGACACCAGGCATTAGAGTCACTCAAACAGTCAGAAGCACGGTACCAGGAACTGTTCAATGCCGTTATGGAAGGTATTGGTGTTGTTGACGCCAAGGAAGTAATCCAATTCTGCAACCCGGCATATGCAAGAATATTTGAAGAAGAATCTCCCGATACCATGATTGGGAAAAGCCTGTTCGATTATATACCGGAAAATCAGTATGACATCATTCGAACACAAACTGACCTGCGTAAACAGAATATTTCTTCTCAATACGAGCTGAATATTATAACTCGAAAAGGGAACAAAAAGGTTCTTCTGGTTTCTGTTTCACCACGATTTGATGAAAACGGGCAATATACCGGTGCCTTTGGCACCGTGATTGATATTACGGAAAGAATCGAAACAGAAGCGAAACTCCGTGAAAGTGAAGAACGACATCGAGCAGTATGGGAGAATTCACCCATCGGTATTTGTCTGACAGATTCCAATAACATCTACCGCCATGTCAACCCGTCGTACTGCAAGCTCTTTGGGTACACAGCAGAAGAAATGCTGGGGAAATCGTTTATCGATTTAGTTATTATCCCCGGCCAAAAAGAATTCTTTGAAACCAGGCATAAAGAGCTGCTCGGCAAGATGGAGCGCATGTCCCAGGTACAAGTAGAGCTGATGACCAAGGAGAAAAAACGTATCTGGGTAGAAGTTTCAACAGATTTCATCCGACATGATGGAGTCGGTCAATACATGGTAAGCATGGTGCAGGATATCACCGACCGTATTGAAGCAGACAAAAAAATCAGAGAGAGTGAGCTTCGATTCCGTGAGCTTTCCAACCTTCTCCCCCAGACAATCTTTGAAACTGACATCACTGGTTTTCTTACCTTTGCAAACCGTGTCGGACTCGAGAAATATATGTATTCTCACGAAGACATTAAAGAAGGGTTACATGTAAAAGAACTGTTCATTCCCGAAGACCGGGAACGAGCGTTTGCGAGTTTCCAAAAGCGATTAGCCGGTGAAGAAGTAACCAACCATGAATATACCGCTCTTCGCAGAGATGGCAGCACTTTCCCTATTCTTGTGTACACCAGCCGAATCATGCGGGACAATAAACCGGTTGGAGTACGTGGTGTGGTTGTTGATATGACAGAACTCAAAGCAGCCGAAGAGGAAATCCGTCGCTCCGAGCTGGCTCGTTATAACCAGATAAAAGAGATAGCCGGTGGAATTTCTCATGAGATTTATAACTCCCTCTACCCGGCAATAGTATCCTTAAACAAACTCCAGGACTACATTACCCACGGTGTTGACAAAAAAGAACAATACCAAAAATTTCTCAGAATGGCAAAAAAGGCAGTGAGCAGAGCGGTCTTTATGACAGAATCCATCACGGCATATTCGCGACTGGATTCTCAAAAGAAAGAAGAGCCCATTCTGTTAGCAGGTTTGATACAAGAAATAATCGACAGTCATGCTCAGCAAGTTCGGGATTTGGGAATATCCGTTGAAGTACTTATACCGAAAGATACAACCATATCCTGCTCACGCCTGCATGCTCACAGCTTATTTAACAATCTTATTATCAATGCCATAGATGCACTCAAAGAGGTTGAACATCGTAGCCTGATAATTCATGCCATAACGAAAGACAACAATACACAAATCGAAATATCCGATACCGGCATCGGAATCCCCTCCGACCAGCTCCACCGAATATTTGATGCCTTTTTCAGCACCAAACCACAATCCGGAACCGGTCTGGGACTGGCAATGGTAAAACGTATTGTTGACATGTATAATGGAGATATCAGAGTACGTTCACAACTTGACAAAGGGACACAGTTTGTTATATTATTCCCATCAGCTGCGGTTGACCAATCTACATAATAAAGGCACGTATGGGCAAACTTGGTACTATCCTTATTGTTGATGATGACCCTCTGGTTCTGGAAGCCATGGAGGAGTCATTTAACGATGACTACAATGTGTTCTTGTCTTCCTCCGGTGAAGAAGCTATAACAGCCCTTTTGAATAAACGGAAAACTATTGATGCTGTTATTCTCGATATCAGGATGGCAAAAATTGACGGGCTGACAACGGCAACACGGCTGAAAGAAATTGTCCCCGATATTCCTATTATTTTCCATACCGGTTATCCGGGAGATTATGGTGAAGAAGAAATAGAAACGAAATACCAACCATTTGATTTTGTCGGGAAAAACGAGCGCCCGATCCGATTACAACGAGCAGTAAAAAATGCCGTTTCCTTCCATCGCTTAAAAACAAGCCGTACCGATCTCATCCGTTTTGCACGCATCGAGTACGGTTTGGTAGGTAGTTCCCAGGTTATGCAGGAAGTATATCAAACGATTGAAACTATCGGTCCCACGGATTCCAAGGTGATGATTCTTGGCGCTACCGGAACCGGCAAAGAACTTGTTGCCCGGGCAATGCACAAACGCAGTCACCGTTCGGATAAACCACTGGCTATTATCAACTGTAACCACAAAGCCCCGGACATGGTAGAATCGGAATTATTCGGGCATTTACGGGGCTCATTTACCGGAGCTATTGCCGATCGGGTCGGTATGTTTGAATATGCACACGAGGGAACCCTGTTTCTCGATGAAATCGGCGATCTCGACATTACAACACAGGCAAAAATACTCCGTGTTATTGAAACCGGAGAAATGCACCGGATTGGTTCCCCGAAAATAATTACCGTTGATGTTCGTCTGCTCTGTGCCACCCACCATGATTTGCAAAAACAGGTTGAAGACGGAACATTCCGTGAGGACCTCTACTATCGTTTGAAAGGGGTCACTATCCATATGCCATCACTGGAGGACAGACGAGAAGATATTCCGGAACTGCTGGATTATTTTGTTGAACGCTGCTGTGCTCGAAGCGCCACCGGGTTGAAAGTGTTTGAGCCTGCTGCACGGGATTTGCTCATTGAATATAACTGGCCTGGCAATGTCAGGCAGTTGATGGATACGGTGCAATCACTTATTTATCTCACTCCATCATATTACATAACACGTCGCGAAGTAGAAGAATATCTCAAGTATCCCGGACAGGTTTCTAACGGAAACGGCTCCTTATCGGAACGAGTAAAAGATTTCAAACGTACTGTTATTATTCAGACTCTTGATAAACATGACGGCAATGTCAGTGCTGCTGCTCGTGAGTTAAAAGTTGACCCTTCAAATTTCCGGAAAACACTGAAAGACCTGCAAATTGAAGTGAGTTAACTGCTTTCTTCCGGTATTCTTCCATTTGAATATTCTTCTACATGAAACTGAATCTTTGACAGCACGACAACCGTATTATACTTTCAGAATAGTTTTCATTCTGCATAAAGGGAGAGATTTTTATGATTATCAGGATACTATGCATGTTACTTGTTGTCGCAGTATTCCTGCCGGGGTACACTACGGCACAGGTATCATCACAATCTTACTACACTCGATACGATTTTCTAACAGCGCCCCCCGGTTTATATGATAACGGACTATCCGGGTTTGCCAATCCTGCTAATCTGGGGAGGATAAAAGCACCGGAACTTCGCTTTCACTGGTCAACCGACGGGACCAATGCCGGTTCGTTTCAAAACTGGGGGTTGTTATATGGCAGTCGACATCTCAGCTTGGGAGCCGTTCACCAGGAATACGGCACCGCGAAAGTCACTGATTACCGGTTATCCCTTGGTTTCGGCAGCAGTACAAGCGCTTTTGGCATTTCATACGGCTGGTCCACTGGTGATGATGAATTATTGGGGCGTGAAAATGTGCTTACCCTTGCCACCGTTGACCAGTACAATAAGTACCTGTCACTTGGCTTTATCGGCTCCCTTTCGATGGAGAGCAGTTGGAGTGAACTGGTCGCCACTCTCGGAATCCGACCGCTTGGCACTTCTGTGCTTACTGTATTTGCTGATGGAGCAATTGAAAAAGACATGAAACTCAAAGATGCTCCCTGGAGTGCTGGAGCTATTGTTGAGCCGATTGAGGGAATTAACATTGTCGGTCGGTATTTTGAAGATGAATCATTTACTGTCGGACTGCGGGTAAGCCTTGGTACATTCGGCATTGGTGGACAGTCTTATTATGACAAACGACAGCAGCTTTCACGTTACAGTTACTTTGTCCGCACAGGGGGATTGCAACGCAGTTTTCTTACCGAGCGAACGCAGAAAAATACACGATACCTCCCGGTTTCTCTTACCGGGGTTGTTGGATACAACAAATATGTCCTGTTTGATGATAAAACATTACGCTTGATGGATATCCTTACCAATATCCGCAATGCAGTTGATGACCCGCGCGTATCAGCAATTGCCGTAAACCTGTCCGGAATGCGTATTCTTCCAGAACATGCCTGGGAAATACGGGAAGAACTACGCCATGCCCGTAAAGCCGGGTTGAAAGTAATTGTCTTCATCGATCAGGTTGGAATGAGCATGTACCATCTTGCCAGTGTGGCTGATTATATCGTTCTGGACCCGGAAGGATTTATGAATGTACCGGGATACTTGCAGGGACGAACCTTTTTCAAAGGAACAATTGCAAAACTCGGACTTGGATTCGATGAATGGCGATTCTTCAAGTACAAATCGGCGGCGGAAACGTTTAGCCGATCGAGCATGTCGGAAGCCGATGCCTTGCAGCGACAGAATTATATTGATGACATATATGAATTGGCACGAGAGGAAATCTGTCGTGACCGGAACCTGAGCTACCAACAGTTTGATGACATTGTCAATGAGCAGGTCATCTTTCTTCCCGAAGAAGCAGTTGCTGCACACTTAGTCGATACTCTTGCTCGCTGGTCGGATAAAGAGCGTATCATCAAGAACGTAACAGGAGAAGCCCTCAGCCGGATATCCAGTGACAATCTACTGCCGGTGTCATTGCCTGCAAAGACATGGGGACCAAAACCACAAGTTGCGGTTGTGTATGCCCTCGGTCCCTGCGCCATGGATAACGGTATCCGGGCACGATGGCTGGAACGTGTATTCAAACAGTTAGCACGTTCACGTTCAGTAAAAGCGGTTGTGTTCCGAGTTGACTCTCCCGGCGGCGATGGGATGGCAAGTGATGTAGTCGCTCGGGCAGTAAAACAATGTGCAGAGAAAAAACCGGTTATTATCAGTCAGGGACAAGTGGCGGCATCGGGCGGATACTGGATTTCCATGTATGGAGACACTATTGTTGCCGCTCCCAACACGATTACCGGTTCTATCGGTGTTATCGGAGGGTGGGTCTATGACAAGGGAATAAGTAATAAGCTGGGAATGTCCTCGGATTATGTCAAGCACGGGAAACATGCCGATCTCGGATTTGGTATTCGCTTGCCCTACCTTGGTCTTACTATCCCATCCCGGAACCTCACTACGGAAGAATATGACCGTATGAAGGAGACAATTCTCGCATTCTATGACCGGTTTGTTACGAAAGTAGCAGCGGGACGGGGTTTGCCGGTTGACTCCATACGGAAAATTGCCGAGGGACACTGGTATTCTGGTACCCGGGGCAAAACAATCGGTCTGGTCGATGAAGTCGGCGGGCTCATGACAGCCCTGGCAATCGCATTGGAAAAAGCAGGCTTGTCACCGGAAGACGAATACGACATTGTAGAAATCCCCAAGAGCAAGGGGTTGATAAACATAAGCAAGAAATTATCTCCTCTGTCTGTGGAAATAAAACAAGATGCGGTGTATCAATATCTGAAAATGACAACGGAACATCCGGGCAAACCATTGCCGATGCTCCTTCCGGGTACATACCCGACGATAGAGTGA
>JAJRZL010000155.1 GCA_024275255.1 Candidatus Zixiibacteriota bacterium
CCCGGCATTGAACAGGGGAGAGTCCTCCATGTAATTAACAGCGGTCTGCACCGCATCAAGACTACTGCCATGCGTTTCCAGCACATGATACCCCACCTGTAATGCTTCGGTCAGTGCCTTGCGATAGGCGACTTCATCATCATCGGTCATCCGGGAACGAGTAATCGTACCTGCTCCACCGTGAATGACTATTCCAAACTGCTCTGATGCATCTGCATTCATACTAACATTCCCAATTATTGTTGTAATACTTTTTCAGATTGTTTCCCCAAATCAACATATATCCTCAATGCGATGTATGCTATTGCCACCAGAAGTACGACTCCGCTTATCGCCAGGATATCATCAAAGAACCAATGGTAGTGCTGTCCTGTCAACCCGATGGCATGAACAAACACAGAAACACCAAAAATCCACAATACATTCTTTTTGACTTTATCAGGTGTGGAAGTAAAAAGAAAAATCAACCCCATCGTAAAGAATAATAATGTTTGCCCGTTGATGTGAGTATGAGCAAGATCAACATTATACCGAAAATCTGTTTCTTCTTCGTTTTCAAACTCAACAATATCATTTGGAGTAGTATTTGAATTATTACTGTCCTCTCTTTGCTGAAGGTATGTTGGTGGATGTTCGTCAGTAACTGCCCCCTGTTCCACATAAAAAATTAATATTGCCCATAAACATACACAAAGCATAAGAGTAGTAAAAATACCAATAAACAGCTTCACAGAAGTTGGAAAATTGGCAAGATGTATATCCTCAAACATACGCCCTCAACCAAAGCAACAATACGCTATGCTTTTTCCTTTACGGTCTCCATAATCCGCCGGATAATTTCCATCGTATCAACACCGTCTGCCTCAGCATTGAATGAAGTTACAATACGATGTCGCAATACCGGGTAGGCAGCAAAACGAATATCCTCTGGACCCGGAGTCGGGCGACCTTCAAGAATAGCTTTTGTTTTTGCAGCAAGTATCAAGTATTGAGAAGCACGAGGACCGGCACCCCAGTTGACCCAGTTGTTTACAAAGTCAAGCCCACCGTTTTTATCCGGGCGGGTAGCCCGAACCAAATCAACCGCATACTCGACCAGGTGATCCGATACCGGGACACGCCGAACTAATTGTTGAAACCCGATGATATCCTCAGCGGAAAGAATTTTTTGCAAATCATAATCAAGTACGGCAGTTGTTGTTTTGACTATTTCCCGCTCCTCGGTATCTGCCGGATAATCAACAAAAACATTGAACATAAACCGGTCGAGCTGTGCTTCCGGCAGGGGATAGGTTCCCTCCTGCTCAATCGGGTTTTGTGTGGCGAGTACAAAAAACGGTTCATCGAGAGTATATGTTTCCCCGGCTGCGGTAACTTCATGCTCCTGCATCGCCTGAAGCAGTGCTGCCTGTGTTTTGGGGGGTGTTCGATTGATTTCATCGGCAAGGATAACATTGGCAAATACCGGACCTTTTACAAAACGGAAATGCCGCTTTCCGGTAGAATGGTCTTCTTCAATTATTTCCGTGCCGGTAATGTCGGATGGCATCAGGTCGGGAGTAAATTGAATGCGGCTGAATTTCAAATTGAGAACATCGGCAAGTGTAGAGATAAGTAATGTCTTGGCAAGCCCCGGAACCCCCACCAATAAACAATGCCCGCCGGATAACATGGCAATAAGCAATTGTTCGATTACTTGTTCCTGACCGATAATGACTTTTTTAATCTCTTTTACAATATTGTTATATGCTGCATTGAGATTTTCAACCGCAGTGAGATCAGAAGCAGACTCTGTTGCCATGTATTCCTCCATAAGGTGAATGACGAATATTACAAATCACCACACTGTACTTTTACCGTTATTATACACATATTCCAATAACTATGTCCTTACCATTCAAAAGAATCCCCTATTGTGCAAAACCATCATTTTTTTCCGCCATACATTCATAATCAACACTACCGACTCCACAAGGAATCTGTACACAACCGGGAAAAGCAAGCAACTATTTGATTTTCAAGAACATAAGTAGGCAATATTTAACCTTAAACTGGACAAACAGAATACTAACCCTCTACTAACCAAAAAGTTACATTCTTTCAATAAATGTGGATAAAATAGTAAAGGGAATGACCGTTATTGCTCGTTATGTCATTTAATAACAACCGCTTATGCTGTTTTCCACAAAATTCGTGGTTTTTCCACATTGTTAGACACGATGTGAATTATTTAATATTCTTTTTCTCAGGCATCATCGGTTTGGTTTCTTTTTTCTCCTGAGAAAGGAAACCCAAATCCGGTTTCGTGTCTTTCATATTGCAGGCACCACAAAAAACAGCGCCCTCTTCAATCACCAATGATTTGGTCCTGAGATCCCCATCCATTTCACAATCCTTCTGGAGTTCCACTTTTTCGGAGCCATTGATATTGCCGAGTAAACGACCGGCAATGATTGCTGTTTTGGATTCAATCTCAGCCTCAACAACACCGGAAGAACCGATGGTGACACAGTCGGAGCAAATAACTTTCCCTTTCACGGTACCGTCAATACGCAAAGCCCCTTTCACATCTACTGTCCCGGTAATGGTGGTATCTTTACCAATAATTGTGTTCATAAGACCATCTGACTCATTTATATCGGTTTTCTTTATCATACGTGTTATCCATTGGATTTATGGGTTTATTATTAATTCTTATTTCATAATGAAGATGCGGTGCGGTGGATTTCCCGGTATTACCCGACAAAGCTACTCGCGCCCCAGCCGGCACATGCTGACCTACTTTGACCAACAGGGTATCATTGTGCCCATAAATAGTTGTCACACTATCGTTATGTTGAATCACAAGCATATTTCCATACGTCGAATCATATCCTGCAAAGGTGACTACTCCTGCGGCGGTTGTCAAGATCGGAGTTCCCACAGCACAGGCAATATCAACCCCGGGATGATAATGCTCCGAATCTGTCACATCAAAGTCCTGGGTGATAAACCCCTGGATCGGGAGCCCGACAGGGACAGAGAGGGCAACCTTCGAAGTCCGTGGAATAACTGCTGGGGGTTGTTTATCCAGTGATGCAAAGAATGTGGAATCATCCGGTATTTCGGGAAACTCATAATCAATACCAGCCAGTTTTGTCAACCGGGAAACAATTTCACGAGTCTGGTTCAAATTCTCTTCCAGCATCTGCACCTTATAATAGTACCGCTTCAATCGTTCATTCTCCACCCGCAATTTATCAGTCATCGCAGCGCGGGCAATTACCTTTGAGTATGCCGAGAAAAATATGACAATCCCCAGAAGAACCAGAACAAAGAGAATCCCCGCCAGCCGCAACACCCACTGACGCACACGAAATCCCCGTCGCGTCTCAGCGCCATCGGGTACAAACAGAATTGTGACATACTTTGCCTGACTCATACTACGAACTTACTGTAATCGACGGAACAGCTCCAGTAAACGGTCAAGATCATCATCGTTGTAAAACTCGATTTCGATACGGTTTTTCTTGCGACCGGATACTATTCGTACTGCCGTTCCCAGTGTTTGTTTCAGAAAATTTTCCGCTTCCATCAACTCCGGAATCCGCCGACATTTTGCCGGACGCCGTTTTTGTCGTTTCCGACTGACCTGTTCTGCATCACGAACAGAAAGAGATTCCTCCAGAATACGATGGGCAAGCTGTATCATCTCTTCTTCGCTTGTCAATGCCAGTATCGACCGGGCATGACCTTCACTTAACTGTCCGCTCCGAACCATTTGCTTAATCGGCTCAGGAAGATACAGCAGCCGCAGGGCATTGGCAACAGCAGCACGACTTTTCCCGACATGGTCCGCCAGCTCCTGTTGTGTTTGTCCGCACTGCTCGATAAGTGAACGGTAGGCTTCGGCAACTTCTATCGGGTTGAGATCTTCTCGCTGCAGATTTTCCACCAACGCCAACTCCAGCATCCGTGCTTCATTGACATCATCCATCACGACCACCGGCACTTCCGTCAACCCTGCCATCCGTGCGGCACGGAACCGTCGTTCACCCGCAATAATAGTGTACATAGACCCATCTTTTTTAATTACCAGCGGCTGAATAATACCATCACGTTTTACCGACTCTGCCAGGGTGCGAAGACTCTCTTCGTTGAACTCTCGTCGCGGCTGCAGGGGGTTGGCTTTTATCTGGTCAAGGGGCAAACGACGGACTGACTGTGGTTCTGTTTTTGGTTTTCCCTCACTGGGGATTAATGCTTCCAGTCCCTTACCCAGTGCTAACTTTCCCATTGTGCCAGTACCTCCTTTGCCAAAGACATATAGTTTTCCGCTCCCGTTGAGAGCACATCATATAAAATGATAGGTTTGCCGAATGACGGCGCCTCCGATAACCGGACATTCCGTGAGATGACCGTGTTGTACACATTCCCGTCAAAATGTTTCCGCACTTCGGTGAGCACCTGTCGCGAAAGATTCAAACGGCTGTCATACATCGTCAACAAGACCCCTTCAATTTTCAGTCCCGGATTCAGGTTCTCCTGAACCAGCGTAATCGTATTCAATAACTGCCCCAATCCCTCAAGAGCATAATACTCCGCCTGAATGGGAATGATAACCGAATGTGCGGCGGTTAACGTATTGATGGTCAACAACCCCAGGGAAGGTGGACAGTCGATAATGATATATTCATACTCATCGGCGGCAGGAGCCAATGCGGTTTTCAGTTTTGATTCACGTGAGAGCATAGTAACCAGTTCTACCTCGGCTCCGACTAATGATATCGATGACGGCACGAGGTGCAGGTATGTCAAATCTGTTTCCAGCACCACCTCACGCAGCGCCCGTTTTCCGATAAGCGTATCATAGACCGATGTTTCTATTTTATCCTTGTCGAACCCCATCCCGCTCGTGGCGTTGGCTTGCGGGTCCATATCAATCAGGCAGGTGCGATGCTCGGCTGCGGCAAGGCAACAGCTCAAATTAATAGCCGTGGTCGTTTTGCCGACACCGCCTTTTTGATTGGTAATGGCGATTATTTTTGCCACCCGACGCTCCTTTGTACAGGTTTGTTTTCAAACTCCATTTACTACAGGGTGCATAGTACAGGCAGAGAGAAAAATAATCAACAAAAAAGAAAGGTTACGAATTGATTCGGTAAAAGAATGTGGCACAATGAACTTCCCCACCATCAAAACTATACCTAACAGTGTGATGCTTGATATCAGCCGTATCGGGGACAAAAGAGGGATTCGCATAGTAGATAAAAACTCCCTGCGGAGCTAATAAATCAATTATACGGGTAAACATCATATCAGTGAGTTTCACCAAACGGAGTGTGACCAGATCATATTTCCCGGAAGCAAATGTGAGGTTTTCGAAAGTATCTTCCATTATTTCCGCGCGCAGGTCTAAATTGACAAGCATCCTTCGCAGGGCAGCAGCTTTTTTTTGAGTCCGCTCTATCAATGTTGAAAATTGCATATCACAGGTCAACATCAGCGGCAAAGCAGGAAACCCGCCACCCGACCCGATATCAAGGTACTGACGGAAACTTCTTTGCTTGAGAGTGTGAACAGGTGCCAGCGATTCTGCGGATAACTTTTCCACCCCGACAAATGAACCGGGTGTTCCCGAATCTGCTGGTAATGGGGGCAGTGTTTCACGTGAAACAAGGTTGACTCGCTGGTTTTCTTTTGCCAGGAGCTTGTAGTATAGTGTCAACCGTTTTTCAGGGTCACATGCTTCGAGAAATTCCGGCAAATTCCACGAGATAACATTTTCCGTATCCCCACTCATGCCATCATTGCCTTGTGCTTGTGCAAAAAGACCGAAAGTACTGCAATATCACCCGGAGTAACCCCCTCGATGCGACCAGCCTGCCCTAAAGATGCCGGTTGATACCTGAGAAATTTCTCTAAAGCTTCTTTTTTGAGCCCTGTAACTGTTCTGAAATCAAAACTATCTGGAATCCGCTCGCTTTCCAGTTTCTTAAACTTATCAATCTCGCGCTGCTGCTTATCAATATAACCGGAATAACGAATAATAATAGCCGATCGGAGCAATATCTCTCTATCGTGTGTAATATCGCCGTTATATTTATTAATGAGGGATATTGCCTCATCAATTGTCACATGCGGTTGTTTTATAAGATTTTCAAGGCTGATGGACTCAACCCGTTTGAATCGCTCAGCAAATGCTCCCAGCATTGAGACTTTTATACGCTTCTTTTGCAACTGCTTCACTGTTTGTACCGTTTCTGCCTGCAATTGCTTAAACTCATCATAATCCTGTCGTGGAATCAAACCATACTTCTTCGCATACTCTATCAATCGGTCACGGGCGTTATCTTCCCGTAAGGCAAGACGATACTCTGCTCGTGAGGTAAACATCCGGTAGGGCTCCGTTGTGGAATGAGTGGTCAGGTCATCCATCATCACCCCAATATATGCTTCGGCACGGCTCAGTACAAACGGCGGTTCCTCCTCGATATATAGTACCGCATTTATCCCCGCCATCAATCCCTGGGCTGCTGCTTCCTCATAACCGGATGTCCCGTTTATCTGCCCTGCCAAAAAGAGCCCTTTCAGACGTTTTGTTTCCAATCCGGGAGTTATCTGGTATGCCGGGCAGTAATCATATTCAATCGCATAGCCGGGACGGGTCACTTCTGCCTTTTCCAACCCAATTATCGTTCTAATTGCCTGCCTTTGCACATCTTCAGGCAGTGCCGTGGAAAATCCGTTGGGGTAAATCTCGTTTGTTCCGTTACCTTCCGGCTCCAGGAATATCTGGTGTTGCTGTTTATCGGCAAACCGGTAGAACTTATCCTCAATGGAAGGACAGTAGCGCGGACCGGTGGAGTTAATCTGTCCGGAAAACATGGGAGACTTAGTAAGGTTGGCGGTAACCAGCTCTTTTGTTTTCTGTGTTGTCCGGGTAAGATGACAGCTTGTCTGGGAAAAATCACGTTTTGGGGAGCGATATGAGAAAAACGGTATGGGGACTTCGCCGGGTTGCTCTTCACATTGTGACCAATCAATCGTATCGCCGTTAAGTCTTGGAGGCGTACCGGTTTTCAGTCGACCAATTTCAAATCCGAGCGAGCGGAACGAATCCGACAATCGATAAGCAGCAGGTTCACCGATTCTCCCGGCTTTGATTTTCCGCTCACCGATATGAATCAACCCTCCAAGGAATGTTCCGGTAGCAATGATAACCGCCCGGGCAGATATTTTTTCGCCTTTCTCTGTTTTTATCCCGACAACTCTGTTGTTTTCGGTGAGGATTTCTCCGGCGATACCCTCGATTATATCAATCAGAGGCTCATTAGTAACATAATCGGTAACATATTTATTATACTTTCGGCGATCCGCCTGGGCCCTTGTAGACCAGACAGCGGGACCACGGGAAAGATTCAGCCGACGAAACTGGATTCCGGTAGCGTCAATCGCCATTCCCATAACCCCGCCAAGGGCATCCACTTCTTTAACCAAGTGTGACTTACCGATACCCCCGATAGCAGGATTACAGGACATCAACGCCAGTCGGGACCTGTCCATCGTAATAAGCCCCACAGTCTTTGCCATCCGCGCCGCAGCCAATGCTGCCTCAACCCCGGCATGACCGCCGCCGACAACCACTATGTCAAAATCAAGAAATGCCAATCCGTCTTC
>JAJRZL010000156.1 GCA_024275255.1 Candidatus Zixiibacteriota bacterium
AAAAGACCTGATAGTCCGTGCATTTGACTTGGTGAAACCCGGAGGAAAACTTGTCTATTCCACCTGTAGTATGGCTCCCGAAGAAAACGAACTGGTTATTAACCACCTGCTAAAAAAAAGAGAAGCATCAGTTGTACCTGTTCAACTTGACAATTTTACATTCTCCCCAGCAATTACTCAGTGGAAAGAGAGAACTTTGCATCCCGATATTTCCTCAGCCGCTCGTATTTTCCCTCATCACAATAACACCGACGGGTTCTTTGTCGCAAAGGTGGTCAAATGATTATCCCCTGTCCGCAGGAACAAATTGACCGTGTACTGGAATATTTTCTCAAACGGTTTGGTGTGGATACTTCTGTGTTTGCTCCTTACCAGTTTTACAGCGGACCCAACGGCAGGATATTACTCGGTCCGAACATAAGAATCAATGTAGCGATAGATACTACCGGTTTGCTCATTGCCCGTATTCACCGAACGGTCAAACCGACCTCGGATTTTTTCCAGTCGTTCGGTCAGTTTGTCACGAAAAATATTGTTACTCTCTCTCATAAACATGTACCTGAGTTTTGTACGGGAGCAACTATTGCACTCGATACATTCGAAAGAAACGATGCCGCCCGCGGATTCGTGATGGCTGCCTATAACAGTCTTCCTCTTGGATGCGGGTTGCTTCAAGATAATATCCTAAAGAGCCAGATACCAAAGCGAAACCAGCTACTATTGAAATATTGGTAACAATTGGGGGGAGAGATATTTTCTGAGCATATCATTCAGTGATTATTGTTTTTCAACAACCGTCGCAGTGCCCGTCCCCGACGATACGCCCGAACCACATAAAGTAAAATCACTGTCACCCCTACTGTCCCGCTGGAAAACAACACAAACTTACTGGTAACCATGAGGATTTCCACCGTATGGGGGCTCAAATGCAAATACTCCATGCGAGTCAGGTACACAGGAATACTCACCGCCCGGCTCACCACGCAGATGGCAATAATGATACCGGTAATCATGCGAATCATGCGCTCTTTCACAACCCGCATCCCATACACCCCGACATAAATACCGGTCATGGAGCCAAGGTACAGCAAAAACACCAAACGCAAATCAACATACCCGCTCCAGGCATAATTCACTGCCCCCCATGCACCCATAAATATCGCAAGAAACAACTCTGTTCCGGCAGCAACAGCAGTTGGTACTCCAAAAATATAAATCATTGCCGGGACACCGAGAAACCCGCCAACCCCAATAGAACCGGCTAAAAAACCAGTCAGTAAACCGATGATCGCAATCAACCAAAAGGAAAGAGTAACATCAGCCGTTTTGAAATATATCAATGGTCGCAGCCGTATTTTAGCCAGCAAACCGGCAATCGACCTCCTGGAACGATTTTTCTTTTTCTCGAAATTCAACGCATCAATCAGCATCGGTATCGAGATAAATGACAAGACAACAACATACAACACACTGATATATAAATCACCAACCACGTTGTCTTCACCGACACTGGTTTTCATTGCCAGTTCTTTATTTATCCAAACCGCCAGCCGTACCCCTATCACCGCCGTAATGAGCATGTACAAGCCGAGTTTTTTATCGACATGACCCAGCTCACCATGCCGCTTTGCCCCCATGATAGCTTTACCGAACTTGTGGGTAATATTGGAACCGACAGCAATGACACCGGGAACACCGAGATTCATCATTCCCGGGGTCATAAAAAAGGCTCCGCCGGTGCCGATAAACCCACTGAGAACACCACCGACAAACCCCAGGAAGATAACATCGAGAGCAGCATATACATCAATATCAATAAAACTTTCAAAACCGGTCATAACTATACTGTTCCTGTGTTAATCCAGGTTAAACCATCGAAGAACCTGCTGGGTAAATGACCCGTAGCAATAGGCAAATAATGGTGTAATAACAAGTACAATAACAATTGCCAGAAAATGGTGGTACATATCCGTATCATTGGTAAAGAAACTTGCTATTTCCGTTTGGAATTCGTGAACGCCAAAAAGAATACCAACTGAGAGCAGAAACCATATTACAGTTTGCAAAATATGGTAACCCTTAACAGCAAAAAACTCTTCCAGCTCATCGGCTTCGACCACAGCACAGCGAAGATGTTCGGTAAATAATTTTTTCAGCTCTGCCCGCATACGTTTCCGTATTATCAACGGCTTTTCCATGAAAAGGGCACCGATAATCAACAACTTGCAGTCAACCCGACGTTGCAAAGCACGAATCAATGCACGCGGGGCATCGTAAAAATGATTACTTCCCCCGGAACAACCGGCTTTACGCAAAACTTCCAGGCAAAGATGAATCCCGACATCCTGTTCCTTAAAATGTTTTTCTACTGCAACGTCTGTATTTTGTCCGTCCTGTTTGATTTCCTTGCAAACATGGAGTAATTCTTCATCATTGGCAGCGGCAGGGAGTGATACCAGTTCGACTGCCCATTGCCGCTCCCGAGCCATCGCAACCGTAGTGGAAAAACCGGAAGAACGCGGATCAAATCGTTCACCGACATACAACACAGTATCAAACGCTTCCGTCGTATAAACTTCTCGTATCTCTTCAATACCAGCCAATACTTCCGGTACTTGTTTCAGACAATCAGCAAAGCGAGGCTGGCTGGTAACTTGCACAACATTATCATCCGCATTGACGGTAAACCGCCCCTCACGGGTTCGTTCATCCGAGGCAAGAACAAAATGTGCTTTTGATGCCAGGTACAGGTTTCGCAGTGAATGCACGGTACAATCAGTAAACTGGTATTCCGACTGCATTCCCATTTTGCAAACAGTGTCTGTTGCTCGTTCAAGTCCCATCCGACCGATATTTATGCTGATGTCGTAGTAAATCGGATTATGCCAATCTACAAGGTATAAAAACCTGACCCAATGCTCACGTTCCTCATCAATCTTTTTAATATACTTCCTTGCTTCCATGCGAGAATAACCAAAGCGCTTCCGGATTGACCGCACCCGGTATTCCATGTCGGCAATGACATTAATTCGTAATATGTTGGGAATACCCAGCAGCAGCATGTGACCGGCATGACCGTTGTAAACGATATTTTCCTTCAACGCCTTTTCGCAGAGCAACATGGTAATACAGGCAACATACCTGTCCCGTTCACCCTGAATATCCTCTATCAATCCGGGCGGCTTGGAAGCGGCTTCTTCCAGCATGGAAATCGGTAGTCCTTTTCTGGCAGCTTCTGCTATCAGATCCTCGCGGGTATAATACCGATAGCCAAGCCGTTTTGCGACCTGTTCCCCCAATTCCTGACCACCGATAAATGTCTGACGGGATATGGTTATTACTGCCATACGAAGTTTCTGCTGCTGCTATTCTGTTCCTGTTTCATGGTATCACAGTATAAACGGCAGTTTATCTTCTGGCAAGCAGGATTCAGGAAGGGATATACAAGAAGGCAGGTACAAAAAATTCAGAGTCGCAAAAACTGTTTACTGAGATTGAAAACACCAACGATACCGGCAATATTTATTTATAAGAAGGCAAAAATGGCTTCACGGGCAAACTGGAGCAGTTGTTGAGGGAATAATCCCAACCCTAACGTTCCGATTACCGTGATAAACAGAACAACGAGCATTGCCGGAGAATAGGTAACCGGAGCCCAGCTTTTTTCTGACGGATCGATATAACTGGCTTTAATAACCCGGAGATAATAGTAAACCGACAGGAATGAATTCATAACCCCGATAACGGTCAGCCAGATAAAGTTTGCTTTCACTGCTGCCGCAAAGAGATAAAACTTTCCAAAGAAACCAACCGTCGGCGGAAAGCCGGACAGGGCAAACATAAAGAGCGCCAGGACTGCCGAAAGATAGGGATGAGCTTTTGACAATCCGGGAAGTTCCACGAAATCCGATTTACAGCCGGAGCGGGTTTCAAGCAAGGTAACCACGGCAAAGCCACCAAGGTTAAAAACAGCATATGCCACCAGATAAAAAACTGCTGCCGAAATAGCGTTTTCCCCTCCCACTGCAAGAGCGACAAGAATATACCCGGCATGGGCAATCGAGGAATATGCCAGCAGACGTTTGACATTCTTCTGCCGTAACGCCAGCACATTTCCGATTGTCATGGTCAAAACCGCCAGTACCCAGAACACGCTTGAGAGGAACGCCAATCCGGCAAACCCAAAGAGGAAAATCCGCAACAGTACCGCAAACCCAGCCGCTTTCGGCCCCACGGAGAAAAAGGCGGTTACCGGAGTCGGGGCTCCCTGATATACATCAGGCACCCAACTGTGAAACGGAACCGCTGCCACTTTGAACCCGAACCCGACAAGAATTAACGTTACACCGGTATATAAAAAGATTCGATGGTGATCGATGATAAAGCCTATATCAGCGACAATACGACGAAGCTCAGTCGTACCCGAAGCTCCAAAGATAAAAGCGATACCCATCAGCAAAAATGCACTGGCAAATGAGCCCATGATAAAATACTTAAGACCGGATTCGTTGGATTCCAGGGAACGCCGGGCAAAACCGGCAAGAACATACAACGGAATGGACATGATTTCCAAGCCGAGAAACATGACCACCAAATCCGTCGTATTCGCCATCACCATCATCCCCATAGTAGAAATAAGTAACAGGGCGTAATATTCCGGCTTCAGTATTCCCCGAGATTTCATGTACCGAGTACCGAGCAACAGAACCAGCAGGGTGATAGAAGCAAACATCACCTTGAAAGCAACCCCGAAATTATCACAGGTAACCATTCCATAAAAGCCAGATGCCTGCTGTCCCCACTGTCCCACACTCAAAGCGATACCGACCACAAGTCCGATAAAAGCAATCGTAAAACTGAGATTACTCAATCCGCGGACATACCCGGTCAGAAGAATAATAAACGCCGCTACAAGTAACGCAATCTCAGGCGCTATGAGAGAAAAGTCCAATCCTGCTGCTGTGATATCTATCATATTATATTCTCAAATCACTTCCGACAGCGACCGCTGTCGAATTAAAATCCTCATCCACCACCAAAGCCAATGGTAACTTTGCCATCTTCGACAATGACCGGTACAATTTGCTGTCCCTTGGTCAATTCGAGTACCTTTTCTTTTGCACCTTCTGTGTGATAGATATTAATTTCTTTATACGGTATCCCTTGTTCCGTGTAATGTTTCTTTGCCGCAGCACAATAAGGGCAACCATCTTTGGTATAAATGATAACTTCGCTCATTTTATCACTCCTTCAGATTTCGCCCGGTTTGAAAGCAACTCTATATTGTTTTGCACTGGTCCTTGCCAACTGTACTGGTATGATTGTACGTCATCAACCGATGCCCGGTTCACCTTCACCAGGATATGCCTGACAGCAGGTTCGATTCTGTCAAAAAACGGCTTGGGATAAATACCAATCCAGAAGATTAACAAAACCAGCGGTAAAAGAATAATTCGTTCCCGCCAGTTTATATCTTTTAGTTTTTCATTTTCCGGCTTGGTAATCTTTCCAAAAATAACCCGCTGGTACATCCAGAGCATGTAACAAGCAGAGAGTATCACCCCGCTGGCAGCAATAATGCCATACACCATGTTAGCCTTAAATGCACCAATAAGTATCAGGAACTCACCGACAAACCCGTTTGTCAATGGCAGCCCGATTGAAGATAACGTGGCAATCATGAAAAACGTGGCATATACCGGCATCACTTTGGCAATACCACCGAACTCTGAAATAAGCCGGGTGTGACGACGTTCATATATCATCCCGACAATAAGGAAGAGTGCGCCGGTGGAAACCCCATGATTGAGCATCTGTATCACAGCACCTTCGATACCCTGGAGGTTCAAGGCAAAAATGCCGAGCATGACAAATCCCATGTGCGAGACAGAGGAAAATGCCACCAGTGATTTCACATCCTTTTGCACCATTGCCACGAGGGCACCATAGATAATCGCTATCAACGCCAGCACGCTAACGTAAGGAATAAATGTCACCGTGGCTTCCGGGAACATCGGTAAACAAATACGAACAAAACCATACGTCCCCATTTTCAACAACACACCCGCCAGGATAACGGAACCGGCAGTAGGCGCCTGAACATGAGCATCCGGCAACCAGGTATGAAATGGGAACAACGGGACTTTAATAGCAAACGCCAGCGCAAATGCCGCAAACAAGTATAACTGCGGTTTGTATGCGATTGGCATATCAATCAACTTGAGCATATCAAAGGAATATTCACCGGCGTA
>JAJRZL010000157.1 GCA_024275255.1 Candidatus Zixiibacteriota bacterium
AGTTTGATAGGTTGGTTCAAATACTCCTTGAAACAGCGGTTGAACGATAGGGTGATTCATGGAAAAACTTACTCCGAAAGCAATTATTTTTGATTTAGGCTCAACCCTTATTGAATATGAATCAGTATCATGGAATGAGCTATCAATAATTTGTACTGCCAGTACGTATGATTTTTTGCAGAAAGAAGGCTACACCCTTCCCGAAAAGCAGGAGTATATATACCTGTTTGAGCAGATGAAGGGAAAATACCGCAAGGAAGCTGCTGACACATACAAAGAGTGGACCTTGCATCAGGCAATTGTTGATTTACTGCAAGAACTTGGAATAAAAACAGAAAACGGACTGGTCGAACAAGTATTCAGTGCTTCCTATATGCCTATTGATAAACAGCTGTATGTCTATGATGATATTATCGAGACCTTGGAACGACTTTGCGAAAAAGTTCAGGTTATCGGGCTTCTTTCAAATACGATATTCCCTGAAAGGGTCCATCTTGAAGAATTGCGTCGGTTTCGTATTGACCGGTTTTTTGATTTCAAAATCTTCAGCTCATCATTTGGGGTTCGTAAACCACATGAAGATATCTTCTATCATGCTGCTAATCTTGCCGGGTACGCCCCGGGTGAATGTCTCTATGTCGGCGACCGGTATCTTGAAGATATAGAAGGTCCTTCAAAAGTCGGTATGCCCGCTATATTGAAATATAAAGAGGGAAGGGAATACCCAGCCGAAATGCCGCAAGCCGAACGGGTCATACATCATCTTGCAGAACTGTTTGATTATTTACTTTTTGAGTAGACGAAATGTATATGGCAGTATATATTACCCGGTTGTTAAGAAATAAAACGCAGTCTTCATGCGGGTGCTAACTATATAGTGAGTAGAAACGGAGTTATTATGGATTCAACAGAGTTATTATTAAAAGAACTTACTGAAGCGAATGGTGTTTCCGGGTATGAACAGGAAGTCCGCCAGATACTGGGTCGTGAAATGGCTAACCTGACTGACACTGTTGAGCACGACAAGATGGGTTCGGTTATGGGGGTAAAAGCCGGGACTGCCGAAAGCCCTCGAATTATGGTAATTGCTCACATGGACGAAATCGGATTCATGGTGAAAGAGATAACTCCTGATGGATATGTCAAGTTTTTACCACTGGGCGGCTGGTGGGGACATGTTGCCCTTGGACAACGAATGCGGATTATTACTTCCAAAGGTCCGGTGCTTGGGGTTGTCGGTTCACAGCCACCACATTTATTGCCGCAGGAAGAACGGAAAAAAGTACTCGAAATAAAAGATATGTTTATTGATGTCGGGGTACAGAAAAAGTTTGATGTAAAAAAGAAACTCGGTATCAAACTTGGCGACCCGATTGTCCCTGACAGCCAGTTCACCATCATGGGGAACCCAAAAATGTACATGGCGAAAGCATTCGACAACCGTGTTGCCTGTGCGATTGTTATTGATGTACTCAAGAAACTGCAACGGGTAAAACATCCCAACACCATGCTTGGCTGTGCCAGCGTTCAGGAAGAAGTCGGACTGCGCGGAGCGCAAACGCTGGCTCATATCGGTAATCCGGATGTTTGTATTGTTGTTGATACCGGAATCGCCCAGGATATGCCGCCCAATAGTCCCAAGAAGGATGAGCATTTGGGTGCCGGTCCGGCGGTTTTAATTTATGATGCGGTGATGATTCCGAACCTGAAGCTTCGTGATTTGGTTGTAAAAACTGCCGAGGAGAAGAAAATCCCCTATCATCTTACCTACATGGAACGAGGTGGTACCGATGGCGGACGGGTGCATATTTCTCGTGCGGGAGTGCCTTCAATTGTGATAGGACCGCCGGTTCGATATATCCACAGCCATAATGGAATTCTCAACCGGACCGATTATGATAATACGGTGAAATTACTGACAGAGATTATTAAGAAATTAAATACAACTACGGTAAAGTCGTTTACGGAGGCATAACAGAAAAATGGCATTACGGTTTAGAAACAGCCTTACCCGGACAAAAGAAGAGTTCCAGCCGATAGAGCCCGGTCATGTACGAATGTATACTTGCGGACCGACCGTGTACTATTATGCTCATATTGGAAATTTCCGTGCGTATATGTTTGAGGATCTCCTGCGACGGTACTTGAAATTCAAGGGATATAAAGTTACCCAGGTGATGAATCTTACGGATGTTGATGATAAAACAATCCGTGATTCACAGAAAGAGGGAGTATCGCTTAAAGAATTTACGAAGAAATATATCGATGCTTTCTTTCATGATCTCGACACGCTTGGTATCGAACGAGCTGAGTATTATCCCGCCGCTACGGACCATATTCCTGAAATGGTAGCGATTATTAAAAAACTGCTCGAACGAGGGTTGGCATACGAAGTTGACGGAAACTATTATTTTCGTATTTCAGCATTTCCGGAATACGGCAAACTGGCAAACCTTGACCTGAACAACCTCAAAGCCGGTGCACGCGTTGCCGCTGACGAATACGAAAAAGACTCGGTTTCGGATTTTGCCCTCTGGAAAGCGTGGGATGAGGCAGACGGCGATGTGTACTGGGAGACCGAGCTTGGCAAAGGTCGTCCCGGGTGGCATATCGAATGTTCCGCCATGTCAACCAAGTATCTCGGCAACCATTTTGATATTCATACCGGCGGTATTGATAACCTGTTTCCACATCATGAAAATGAAATAGCCCAAACCGAGGGAGCGACAGGCGAGAAATTTGTTAATTACTGGTTGCATTGTGAGCATTTGATTGTCGATGGAGCTAAGATGTCTAAGTCCGCAGGAAATTTTTATTTTTTGAAGGATATATTAGAAAAAGGTTATCCCGGTGTCGCAGTACGGTATTTGCTCATGGCAACCCACTATCGGCAACAGTTGAATTTTACGTTCCAGGGTCTTGATGCTGCTCGAAAAGCATTGGAACGATATAACGACTTTATCTCCAATTTATCTGATTATTCAGGAGGGGAGGATTCCGGGGGAGAAGCAAAGCAGGCAATCGATAAAATGCTGAAAGGGTTTGAGGAAACCCTTGATGATGATTTGAATATCTCCGGTGCTCTTGGAGCGGTGTTTGATTTTATACGGGATATCAATCGCCTGAAAGCTGACAATAAGCTGTCTGCTGCTGAACGTGACAGTGCCCTTGAAGCAATACGAAAAGTCGATACCGTACTGAATTTTACCTATCAACAACAGGACGAACATCTCGACAGCGAAATTGAAGCATTGATTCAAAAACGGACCGATGCCCGAAAAAATAAGGATTATGTGCTGGCTGATAAAATCCGGGATGAATTGCTGGCGATGGGTATTGTGCTGGAAGATACTGCCCAGGGGGTGAAATGGAAACGAAAGGTCTGATAATAGGATTATATACTGAAACATGGAGCGGTTTTTGAAAAAGCTTGACAGGTGATGTCATTTTATTACTCTTGTGCCTGTTGAAAAAATATCAGGTATTGGTTGTATAAAATATAAGCCGGTGTAACTCAGCTGGTAGAGTAGCTGATTTGTAATCAGCCTGTCGGGGGTTCGAGTCCCTTCACCGGCTTTTACTATTGCAGGGAATTTTCGGATAATTCATGTAAGACGATATTTTATATTTACTTGGTAACCTAATTATCATTTTTTACGTACAATAAAGCGTAGTTTGGATAGTAAATACCGATAATAAGTATATGACGATTATTGATGTACAGGAATTGACCAAAGTGTACCGGGGGGGGCTGAAAAAACGCGGTATTGTTGCGCTGGATAATATCTCGTTATCCATCCAGCAGGGAGAAATTATCGGGTTGCTTGGTCCTAACGGTGCCGGGAAAACAACATTTCTGAAAGTTGTCCTGGGTATTGCTCATCCAAGTACCGGTCAGGTGATTGTCAATGGATATAAACCAAAAGATCCCCGTTCCCGGAAACACCTTGGTTATCTGCCGGAAAATCATCGTTTCCCTGAACATCTCACCGGGTTAGGGCTGCTTGAGTTTACCGGAAGAATGCACGGACTCAAGCAGGTCGAGATAGATGCCCGTACCGACCGGTTGTTGGAAATGGTTGATATGGCAAAGTGGAGCAATACCAAGATACGTAAATATTCAAAGGGTATGCAGCAGCGTATTGGACTGGCGCAGGCGATGATGCCTGATCCTGATGTCCTGTTGCTCGATGAGCCAACCGACGGGGTGGATCCGGTAGGGAAAGTGGAAATACGGAAAGTGCTGGAACGGATACGGAGTGAAGGGAAAACCATTGTCCTCAACTCGCACTTGCTCTCCGAAGTGGAATCGGTCGCTGACCGGGTTGCTATTCTTTCCAAAGGGAGACTTGTCCGGTTATGTACTGTGGATGAGTTGATAACCAGAAATTGCCAGTATGAAATTGATGCTGATATCGGCAACAGGCTGGTGGATATTCCGGTTGAAGTTGGGAAAATATTGAATGTCTCTACCTCGAAACTTATCGTGGAATTGACGGCTGAAGATAAAATCAATTATGTGATTGATGTCCTCAGAATGAAAAAGATTTCGATTCGGGCTATCCAGCCCCTGAAACTGACTCTTGAACAGTCGTTCATGGAAGCGATAGTGCCATCTGGCACTGTGGGAACGCATAAGGGAGCGGAAGTATGAGAGGTATCACTCGTGATACATTTATCGAGATGATTGACCGGAAGCTTGTGTGGATATTTCTGGTAGTTACCTTGATAACTCTTCTTATCGTGGTATTGACCCGCTCGGCATCGATGCAAATTGAATTTGGCGGTAATATCTCACAAAGCAGTCCATTTACCAACCTTGCCGATAAAATGGCAGTAAGCGGGTTGTCATCTTTCCTGTCGTTCCTTGTCTTCTTGTCAGTATTGGCAACCGCCGGACTTATTCCCTCTATGCTCGTCAGGGGACGGGCAGAGTACTTTTTATCAAAACCGATTTCCCGAACCGCTCTGTACTTATATAAGCTCTTTGGTATCTGGTTTGTATATGGCGGTATGATGGTTTGTGCCGGGATGGTAATTGCGGCATCGTTTTATTTAATTCATGGTATTTTTAACTGGAATTATGCCTACCTGTTTATTCTCAATCTTGCCAGTTTCTTCGTTTGGTTATCGATTACTACGTTTGCGGGAGTTATGGCGGGTTCTGCCATGTTAAGTGTTGTCACGGCGTTTGTTGTGTTGGTTGTCCAGTTAGCCCTGCGATTTCATGAGCAACTGGGAGCAATTATTCGGTCACCAATAATTACCAAGACAGTTGACATCTTGTATTATATCTTTCCTAAAACAGGGCAAATGGCGGATATTACGGAGAAACTTGCCAGCGGTCAGCCGGTCACAGATTGGTTACCGGTCTGGAGCACCTTGTTGTTTGCTATTGTATTGATAGTCATTACTTCTGAAATATTTAAGCGTAAAGATTATTGACAAACTCAACTTGTTTGTTGATTTCTTTTCCTACCATGCATATAATCTGCTCCATGAATGAATCTAAGAATATAGAAGCGTTGCTGGAGCCATTTCGAATTGCCCTGAAACTCGCACAGGAAGGGAAGCAGTTTTTCATGGAAGCTGCCCGTAAGGCAAAAAGTGATTTGGTTCGACAGACTTTTGAATTTTTAGCAAACGAAGAAGATCAACATATAGAGAAAATAGCCGACTTTTATAAATCGCTGGAATTATCCAATGGTGATGATGTTCCCGATATTGGTATCTCTGATGCTGAAGAGCGGTTAGTCGAGTTTAACAAGCATCTTAGTGAGTTGAAAGATGTAGTCACTCCGACTATTTCTGATATTGAAGCGTATGAAGTGGCGCTGAAGTTTGAAAATGGCGCGGAAGACTTTTACGAGGAGAAACTACTCGAAGCACAAAACCCCCGGATAAAAAAGTTTTATCGCTGGCTGATTGATGAAGAGAAAATGCACGCCCGCTTGTTGCGCTCATGCCTGATGTTTGCCCAGGACCCGAAGTCCTGGTTTAAGAATCATAAGTAAATCGTTTATTTCATATCTATCTATATCATTCATGTTTTATCCTGAATATCCGGCACTTCCGATAATGCTGTAATGTAATATCCTGCTTTACATGGTTGTGTCCTGTCTATATATTCCACGAAACTATGAACAGTTTGTTTACAAAGGAGAAAGCTCTATGACTCCATTTCAATATCTGAAAAAGACAGAGACACAACGGATGAAGGAGTTGTTCACTTTTCTCAGTTTCCCTTCTGTCTCAGCGAAGTCGGAACATAAAAACGATGTGGTAGCTTGTGCAAAGTGGTTGAATGATCATTTGAAAAAAATCGGGTTCAAATCAAAAGTACATGCCACTAAAGGTCACCCGTTGGTTTATGCCGAGTACATTGTCGATAAGAATGCCCCGACTGTTTTATATTATGGGCATTACGATGTGCAACCGCCGGAACCGCTGGAGTTGTGGAAATCCCCTCCATTTAAGCCGCAAATTCGGGCTGGTTATATCTATGCTCGCGGGGCGACTGATGACAAGGGACAAACTTTTGCCCATATTAAAGGACTGGAAGCGGTAATAAAGACTACCGGTACGTTACCGATCAATGTGAAAATGCTCATTGAAGGGGAAGAGGAAACACACTCGGTCAATCTCCCTGCTTTCATACGGAAGAATAAAAA
>JAJRZL010000158.1 GCA_024275255.1 Candidatus Zixiibacteriota bacterium
TCCTGCCGGGGGTATTTTTTTATTGTTATTCTGCTCTTTTCAGCTATGCCAACCCAAAAAACAGATACATTACAACGCAATAAACTTCAGTCTTTTCAGACTACTATTTTCTATACGTATCTTCATTGAGAAAGGATTACTCCTCCCAACGGGGCTTTTATAATAATCGGTTTTTTGTGTAGCCCCTGGGCACTGTAAACACCCGGTGCAAGAATCCAGAGTACACCACCCGGCGATGTACCTGTTTCACCCTCGGAAAATGTGTGATAGGGATTGCCAAATGTTCCATCCGGGAATAACCCATCAGCATCTTTCGAACAGAACTTCCACCAGGGAACAGGTGGATAAGCAAACATTACTGAGAGAGTATCAAGGTTGCTAAGTGAATCCCGATTCCCTATGACGGATTGATACTGTGAATATTCCGGTTTAACAATTATCGTTCTACCTTGACCAGAGTTTTCACAGCAACATGTTGATGAGGTCGTATCGCAGTCGCATATAGAAAACGCACATTCCGGGTAGTGCATTATCGAGGCAAAATCGTAATATCCCCATTCACCAGCGTCACTATGAATATCAAAATTGTGTCGTGATTCAAATTTGATAGAATCAAATTGAATAGTAACAAACTGATCACGTGACGGACGGGTTTGTTCATGCCAAAATCCAAGCGAGTGCATTAGTTCGTGTACCATAATAAACCGCTTGTTCCAATTAAATATATTCACTAACTGTTTCCCTCCCTGACGTCCCACCGCAGAATTATTTACATCAGCCAATTGAATATATATATAGTCTGATTCAGAACCACGGATGACAAAATCGATTCTAGAAACAGCCTCCAATTCTGCCATTGCCGCCAGCATACTGTCTCGATATTGCGACGTAAAGCTCGTATCGAATACATAGGGGACAATCCCATTAGGCCACCATGAATTTTCACGCCATGCCTGCCGACCCTGAGTTTCGAAATAATTATCAGGAACGATAATATCCCCTTCTATTAACATATATCCATCTGGCACACCGTCACCCACTGATGATTGTTCAGCAAATATGACTACCCTATTCCATAATAACATCATGACGAGCAGTACGAGCATTATGACAGTATTTCGAAGAAGACGCATAGTATTTCTTTTTGACATCATCATCTCTCCCTACTGCAGTCCGACCAAAACCATGACTAATCCCCGCCCTTTAGAAAGTGGTGTCAATGCTTTGCCGATTATTGTGCCATACGCACGTTCCCTATCACTTGCCCGCATAGCATGACCGGGCGTATTGGAAGTAGTAAGCATATCACCCGGCTTGATTTCACCGTAGTCAGCATCAGCCCAACAATAAACCCGACCAACCAGTGTCACCGAATGATTACCATCAGCCATAGTCCCTGCCTGCCCCATCATCATCCCCGGCTGTACTCCACCGGCTCCGCTTATTATGCCCGCCACAGTCGGGTCATACGCCTTTTTGCTGACCAATAATCGCCCGGGGTTATTTACATCAATACATACCAGCATACCGGGCTTGGGACTACCTTCATTCTCTGAACTCACATCAAAACGCTCAGAAAGATCGCTACCACCGGTTATAAAAACAGTGGGAGTAATGATAGTATCATCGACTAACGACACATTCCCCAGTGTCAGCCTGTTACCGTTTCGAATACGGACATCACCGTCAAAATCAGCGGCTAAACCAGTACTTTTTGCAGTAAAAGCCACTCCATCATCAGATTCCGCCCACATTCCCACACCATGTTGCGAATATCCTTTAGCAGCGATACCGTTATAACCATTGGCTTCAAACAGCCCGCCATAATGTACGGAATCTATGGTGTTTGATGCCAGCCCGTACACACCAACACCAATAGAGCTATTGCTTTCAAAATATCCCCCATACGTTACATATCCTCCTTGATTCGATGCCTGCCCATACACACCACGACCTTGTAAGCCATTAGATACAAAATGACCACCATAGTTCGTGACATTACCGGTATTATTTGCCCAGCCTGCAACAGCCTTGCCTTCTGAGCCTGTGGCAGTACCATAAACACCATTACCCTGCGAACCACTGGCTTCTCCATAGATACCTGAAGCATTGTTCCCTGTTACCGTTCCATACGCCCCCCTACCATTCAATCCAAACGATTCAAACTTACCACCAAAAGCATCTCCATTCCCAAAATCATTCGACCGACCATACACACCGATACCATCCTGCCCGTTCCCAAAACCGGTAACACCACGCCCGGCAACACCGTAAGATACTCCTTTTACTCCCTGGCGTTGGAAACCGGAGGACTCAAAATACGCCCCATCACCATTACCAGAATTTACAATAGAAAACACATGACCGCTTGTTGAAACGGTATCATTATATGGTAGTACCAGTCCGCTTCCACCAGTGACATTTGACCACCCCACATGTCCGGCACCATCGGTTACCAGCGCCTGTCCGGCAGAACCATCAGTGGGAGGAAATTCGTAGCCATTGATTTCGTCACCAAACCTGATATGTGGCATATCTACCATAAAGGTTGAATCCTGGGTCAGGGTACTTCGCAGTCCAAATAAATATGAATAATCGGCAGTAGCAGTTATTGTGTCTCCATGTCCTCCAAGAATAGCCGAATAATCTCCAGCGACATTGTTTTTATAACCACCTGCGATAGTACTACGTAAACCGGCGGCATGATTTCCTTCTCCACCAGCCACAACAGAGGCATACGCCGAGGCAGTATCATAACTACCACCACCAACAGTGGCAACATTTCCACTTACATTATTATGTTGTCCCCCGCACAGAACAGACATATTCCCATTTGTCTGATTCCAGGAGCCACCACCGATAAAACTTCGCCATCCATAGGCATCATTATCTCAACCACCAACCACGATGGCATCACTGCCTATTGCCTGATTAGCGCCACCACCACCGATGAAAGAACTTGGGCCACTTGCAATATTTCCATTGCCGCCTGCAATAGTAGCTCGCTGTGCATCGGTTGTTATAGAATTTGCTCGACCACCTCCAATAGTACTATGTTCCCCACCGGCATTATTGCGATCACCACCTCCTACAGTGGCAAAATTATGTCTTGCCTTGGTTTGCCATCCCCCTCCTACGGTGGCATAGTAGTAGCTTTGACCATTAAGCCCTACCTGGGAACCTACTCCCAGATTAACCATGGTACGGATGCTGTCACCATAGTAAAGATTACCTGTTCCACCTCTCCCGATTGCCCAATAGTCATTGGTCTCCAGCGTGGAGCCAGACAGGTTCCACATACTGCTATCACCGCTCCCGCTTGTTTGAGCATATTCGGCAGTATCAGCCAAAAGCGCCCGGTAGGCATACGCAACACTGACAATTGCCAACGATGGCGTAGATTCCGGTCCTGCTTCAACTTGCAGCGCCATCCCTCTGACGGAACCGTCAAATACCGATTGCGGCAAAGGATTGACACTACCCAGCAACACGCTGAATGCTCCCTTTGTAATTATAACACTATTATGTGTTTCTCTCCAGAGTTCAGTAGTTTTGAGTGTGTCATTATATATTATGAAAGTTAAGCTGGTTGTTGTATCAAGCGGAGTGCCGGTAGAATCGGACATATACCCTTGATAGTTGATTAGATGAGGAACATCAGCAGACACTTCAAGTGAAGCTATCAGAAACAAAAATAATACCATTACCCCCGTAATACTCCGACTCTTCATAACATTCTCCGATTTATTTGAGTTTTTTGTCTATATCGGTTTGTACAACTTATCCTTAATAAAAACAGGTTACCTATTGTAACAAATTACACCAATATAGTCAATGTTATCTATTGTTATAAAGACTATTCTTTACTAACCCGGCAGGATATTACATTCTGTTTTTTTCAAGTAAAACTGATAAGCTGGAGATAAAATCATTTTTTCTGCATATTCAGTCTCACTTCACACAATATAAAAAATTATCAATCAAGTAGAACACATTAGTACATTGCACTCGCGGGAACTTTTTTTTACATTGATTTCGAGAATATGAGGATAACATATAAAGAGCTGACCGAATGTTTATTGACCTGACTTTACCAATTGCAGATAACGATAACCCTTTTTCATCCAATTCCCCGGTAGCAAAATATGGTCACATGGGAACCCACCTTGATAAAACACCAACAGCAATCATACCTGTCAACAGGTTTATCAGCACCGGCAAATTAGTCGATGTCTCGCATATCAGGGAAAAGAAAATCGAACCCGCAGATTTCCCTGAATCTGTATCAATTGAAAAAGATGACTTCGTTATTATCAAAACGAACTGGCTGCAGGAGCACTACCCCGACAAAACATATTTCGGGTTGTACCCGGAACTATCACAAGCAAGTATCGATTACTTAATATCAAAGAATATAAACATGATTGGTATTGATACCCCCGGACTGACCAGAAGCGATACCCATAGCGATGTGGACAGGTATCTTTTGAAACATGACATTTTCGTAGTTGAAAATCTGAATAATGTCCCCTTGCTGACAAAGACAGAATTCATAATCTACTGTTTCCCGATGAATCTACAACAGGTTACCGGCTTGCCGGTGAGGATTATCGCAGCCTTGTAAATCCATATCCATAGTCCTTTTCCCCTCTCCCCCATTTTAATCTGGCATCACCGCTCATCTTGTATTACATTCCTGCCTGATTAAAAAACAGGAAATAAAAAACGAGTGTTATAATATGAGTTCTGAAAACCCCAAGCCATCGAATTTCATTCGGGCTATTATTGATGAAGATATCAAAAACGGTACGTTCCAGGGACGAGTACATACCCGGTTTCCCCCGGAACCCAACGGATACCTCCATATCGGACACGCTAAATCCATCTGCCTGAATTTCGGTATTGCCAACGACTATGAAGGCGGTCTTTGTAATTTACGGTTCGATGACACGAATCCCATTAAAGAAGAAGCTGAGTATATCGAAGCTATCAAGGAAGATGTGCGCTGGCTTGGGTATGACTGGGGAGACCGAGAATACTATGCCTCCGACTACTTTGAGCAGCTCTATGAATATGCCATTAAGCTCATTAAAGATGGCAAAGCATACGTGGATGACCTCTCCGCTGAAGAAATCCGGGAGTATCGCGGAACATTGACCGAACCGGGCAAGGAGAGTCCGTATCGTAACCGAACGGTAGAAGAAAATCTCGACTTATTTCAGCGGATGCGGGCAGGAGAATTTCCCGATGGTTCCCGGGTGCTGCGTGCCAAAATAGATATGGCATCGGGCAATCTCAATATGCGTGATCCGGTTATGTACCGGGTTCTTCATGCCACCCATCACCGCACTGGTGACAAATGGTGTATTTACCCGATGTATGACTGGGCACATGGTCAGTCAGATTCCATTGAGGGAATTACCCACTCACTCTGTACTCTTGAATTTGAAGACCACCGCCCGCTTTATGACTGGTTTATCGAGGCGCTCGGTATCCATCACCCCAAACAGATTGAGTTTGCCCGCCTTGACCTCACTTATACGGTCATGAGTAAGCGGAAACTGCTGGAACTGGTTCAGGAAGGGTATGTCAGCGGGTGGGATGATCCACGGATGCCCACTATTCAGGGTTTACGTCGGCGAGGGTACACCCCTGAAGCTATCCGTGACTTTGCCGAACGAGTGGGAATTGCCAAAAAACGAGACAGCATCGCTGATATTGCCATGCTGGAGCACTGTCTCCGTGAAGATTTGAATAGACGGGCGTTACGGGTTATGGCAGTGCTGCACCCGCTGAAAGTCATCATTGACAACTACCCCGAAGGTCAGGTTGAAGAACTTGAAGCGGTGAATAACCCGGAAGATGATTCTGCGGGAACCCGCATGATACCATTTTCAAGAGAACTGTATATCGAACGTGACGATTTCCGTGAAGACCCCCCGAAAAAATTCTTCCGTCTGGCTCCAGGTCGCGAAGTTCGCTTGAAACATGCTTATTTTATTACCTGCACCGATGTTGTAAAAGATGAAAAGACTGGTGAAGTTATAGAGTTACACTGCACCTACGATCCGGAATCACGAGGCGGGGCATCGCCTGACGGCAGAAAAGTCAAGGGAACGCTTCACTGGGTTTCCGCTGCTCATGCCATTGACGCCGAAGTTCGGCTGTATGATCATTTGTTCAACAAACCAAATCCGATGGAAGTAGAAGAAGGGGGCAATTACAAGGATAACCTGAACCCGGACTCACTTGTGACATTGACCCATTGCAAAGTGGAACCGTCCTTGAAAAATGCCGAGCCGGGCAGTCGCTATCAATTTCTGCGCCAGGGATATTTCTGCGTGGATACTGTCGATTCCACAAAGGAAAAGCTTGTATTCAACAGAACCGTCGGTTTGCGGGATAGCTGGGCAAAGATTGAAAAGAAATGACACATTTAATGTAACAGGTTATACAGCAAAACAATCTACGTTGTATAACAATAACTTATAAAGAACAGCAATTATTGCCTTGCAACCACAGCAGAGTTGCTTTATAATCCGTATAATTAGCCGATGTACCTGTCCGATTGACTATCTGGCTGACTTACGAAAATATTTTTGAACTAATCTATTAGGAAAACAAACAACATGAAAGCTTTTCTGTGTACTGCCCTGATGGTACTCTTCATCTTTGGAACCGCCGTTGCCGAGAAAACCCGTGTCTCAATTATGTTTATTCATTACTCCGTAGGAAACCAGATTGTCTATGATGGTTACTGTGCCTACGGGTACGACCGTCCCCTTGGGGAAACACTCGATACTACAATCGTATCCTATGGCAAAGATACTGCCCGTATAGTATTCCGTGATTATAACATGAACTACTGGGCAACAGGTCCGCTGAGTGATACGGTAATCACCTGTGAAGGAGCAGTACGGATAGACAACTTCAACTATGATTTGAATTCCCCCCAGTATAACCGGATGAAAATCTGGAACAGTTGGGACGGTATCCATGACCAGTATGCCGGTATTCTCAAGGAATTTTTCAATGTCCCCGATAAAGAAAATCAACCGTTCTGGACTATGTTCAGCCAGCATGACATACCCGGAGTAAACGGTGGAACAGTATCGGAAAAATACGACTTGATTATTATTAAAAACCCGTTTGCCTGCTGGGCTTATATGACCCCTGCCCAGGCTGACAGTATCCGTACTTTTTATAAAATAGTTCGGGATTCCATAGCCAACCACCCCGAGATGAATATCTGCCTTGCTTTTGGTACTCCCCGTGTGCTCTATGATACATTCGAAGATTCCGCACAGGCAAAACTGACCTATAATCTTGCTACCTGGTTTGCAAGTGATTCTTTCTTTACCCACACCAACGACGGACAGTATAAAAACCTCTGGAAATACGATTCCTACCGCTTCCTGTGTGAAACCAGCCCTGATAGCGTAAACAGGTATTGTTTGAAAAGTGCATACTCCGCTGCTCCGGGAGATTCACATTTAAGTTTGGAAGCTGCCCGTATATCCCAGGACAGCCTGATAGCGTTTATCAAACGAGCAACCAGGGATATTCTCATTCAAAAATCCGGTGCAGAAGGCTGCGTTTGTCAGAATCGTGGTAATGTTGACGGACAAACAGGGCCAACAGGACCGATTGATATTGCCGATTTGACCTATCTGACAGCATTCCTCTTTTTGGGCGGCGCTCCTCCACCTTGTGAAGATGAAGCAAACGTTGATGGGTTGACCATTCTCAACCAAAAGATTGATATTTCAGATCTGGTGTACTTGACAACATTTTTATATGCAGATGGCAATCCTCCCCCGCCATGTAACTAAATAGTATTGCCATATCACATATTATCCCCCATCTTGACAGGGTATGCTTACTTCGGAACAGGTAAAGCGACTTGCCTCTTTGTGCGGGTTTGATATGGGGGGTATCACTACCCCGGATATGATTCCACCAGATGTTGAACGTTTCCATCGCTGGCTGGCAAACGGGTATCATGCCGAAATGAACTGGCTCGAGCGTACGAAAGAACGCCGAACCGAGCCGGGAAAACTTCTTCCGGGGGTAAAGTCTATCATCATGCTGGGATTGAACTATTACCAGCCCAATACGAAAAATATCCCAAGAGGTTATGGACGGGTTTCCCGGTACGCCCGCGGCAAGGATTACCATAAAGTCATCGCCCGTAAGACCAAGCACCTCATTCAGAAAATGAAAGATTCTCTCGGCAGTACCACCTCGCATGAGTTCTACTGGTATGTAGATTACGGGCCCATGCTGGAGCGAGCTTATGCCGCTAAAGCAGGGCTGGGATATATCGGGAAAAACAGTATGCTTATTAATCGCACCTTTGGTTCATGGGTATTTCTTTCGGAGATACTCACTACCGTGAAACTGGAACCGGATGAACCATATCACGGAAGTCACGGTCAATGCGGAACTTGCACTTTATGTATCGACGCTTGCCCTACCGGGGCGATTGTTGCTGATTACACGGTCGATGCTGCCAAGTGTATTTCATACCTTACGATAGAGCGCCCACAACAAATTCCCGATGAGCTTTCCGGTAAAATGGACAGTCTTATTTTCGGATGTGATATTTGCCAGCAGGTCTGTCCTCACAATCGTAAAGCCAAGCCTACCCGGCATAAAGAGTTTCTTCCCGAGTCGGGAGTTGGGGAGTTTCTTGATACTCAAAAGATTCTCGAAATGAAGACGGACACGGACTTTTACAAGCTAACCGCCGGAACATCCCTCACCCGTCCGAAACGCTCCGGGCTGCAACAGAATGCTCAAATTGTGTTAGCAAATCAAAAAAACAAAACGCAGTGAAAGGTCATTTCATAACTTCTTTTTGATTTCATTTGCAGTCTCTGCAGAATCTATATAGATTATCGCATGGCTGAAATAGCACCATCGGTATTAGGTGCCGACTTCGGACACCTGGAGCGTGAGATTAACAAAGCAGATAATGCCCAAGTTGACATGCTCCACCTTGACATCATGGATGGTCACTTTGTCCCCAATATCTCTTTTGGTCCCGGGATTGTCAAAACAATCAACAATCTGACTGATACGTTTCTTGATGTTCATCTTATGTTGTCACAACCTGAGCGGTATTTCAACGCTTTCAA
This sequence comes from Candidatus Zixiibacteriota bacterium, assembly GCA_024275255.1. Taxonomy (GTDB): domain Bacteria; phylum Zixibacteria; class MSB-5A5; order GN15; family FEB-12; genus JAJRZL01. The sequence continues at coordinate 9,141 of JAJRZL010000158.1, forward strand.
AAAAGCGGGAGCGGACAATATCACCTTCCATATTGAAGTCCACCCCAATCCGGTACAATATGCCCGAATAATAAAAGCATTAGGCTGCCAAGCTGGAATCTCGCTGAACCCCGACACCCCTGTTGAGCATGTACTCCCCTATCTCGAAGAGTTTGACTTCCTGCTTGTGATGTCTGTTTTCCCCGGTTTCGGTGGACAGTCTTTTATACCATCGGCTTTGCAAACAATTACGGCAGCAAGAAGATTTATTGATAAAGAACATTTGACAACCCGCATCCAGGTTGACGGTGGTATCAAAAGCGACAATGCCCCTGAAGTAGTAGCTGCCGGTGCTGACATATTGGTTATGGGCACGGCATTTTTCCAGGCTGAAGATTCGCAAAGCCTTACACGACAAATACAGAGTTTATAGTTATATTGATACCAGGCGGGACAGAAAGCAGGTAGTAGAGGTAGAAATGACAGACACGGCAATAAACGATGAAGGAATACAAACAATGACTTTTGAGCCCTGGCGGGGTTTTCACGACAGTGCCCTATCACCGGAATGGAAGAAAAAGATTTCGGAAATGGCTCGTAAAGCACGGGCACATATTTTGAAAATGACCACCATAGCCGGTTCCGGACATCCGGGCGGTTCTATGTCATCCCTTGAACTGTATCTCGTCTTGTACAATATGGCACGCCTTAATCCCAATGCACCGAATCAAACCAACCGGGACAGAATTATTATATCACATGGTCACACTTCCCCCGGCGTATATGCTTCGCTTGCCGCTGCAGGATTTTTTGATATAACCCCCTGCCTGCATGGGTTCCGTCAGGGTGGTTCCCCCTTTGAAGGACATGTAGAGCAAAGTGTTCCCGGGGTGGAATGGGATACCGGCAACCTAGGACAGGGACTTTCTGTCGGGATCGGTAAAGCGATTTATTCACGATTGAGTGGACTTGATTTCCATACGTATGTCATCATGGGTGACGGTGAACAGCAAAAAGGACAGATTGCCGAAGCCCGCCGGATGGCAGCAAAGTTTCAACTTACAAACCTGACAGCTATTATAGATTACAACCGTTTACAGATTTCCGGTCGTATTCGGGACGTCATGCCGCAGAACATGGTTGATGAGTGGGAAGCTGATGACTGGCAGGTTACCGAAATAGACGGACATAATCTTGATAATATCTACGAGGCGCTTCATCGGGCTACCAACGATACAGAAAACCTGCACATGATTCTTGCCCGAACAACAATGGGTAAAGGGGTGGTGTTCATGGAAAACAAGGAGAAGTATCACGGCTCCCCTGTTTCACAGGAAATGCTTCCTGAAGCCCTGTCGCAACTGGGCGAAGATGACCGCGATATACCAACCCTGTTGAAACTTCGTGCCGAAGGACCGCCACCGATGTTTGAACGGAAACCGGTTCCCTACCCGGTCGTTTCTCCCGGAGAGCCGATAACGTACGGTATCGATGAAAAGCTGGACAACCGCTCGGCATGGGGTAAAGCTTTATTATCTGTCGCCGATGCCAATATGCACCGGGATGATTTTGTAATGGCAGTTTTCGACTGTGACCTTGCCGGTTCCGTAAAAACCGCTGAGTATGCCAAAAAATATCCTGCCAACTTCTTCCAGTGCGGAATAGCCGAACACAACACCGCTACCTGTGCCGGTTCTTTTGGGGCAGAACAGGCTCTCTCGATTTGGGCGGACTTTACCATTTTCAATATTGCCGAGACCTATAACCAGGCACGCCTGAACGACATTAATCACAGCAACGTAAAACTCTTCTGCACCCATGCGGGAGTACAAGTCGGGGAAGATGGAAAAACACACCAATGTATTGATTATTTCGGACTGCTTAATTCAACATTCGGCTGGAAAGTTATTACTCCCGCCGACCCGAACCAGACAGATCGTATTGCCCGGTATGTATTGAGCACACCCGGAAGTTTTGCAGTTGTCATGGGTCGTTCCAAGGTTCCGATTATCACCGATGAACAGGGAAACCCTTTTTTCGGGAATGATTATCAATACCGTTACGGACGCATGGATATTCTCCGCAGAGGCGAAACACTGGCACTTGTCACTGCCGGAAATATGTCTTGGGTGGCTGTGCAGGCATGGAACAAACTACATGAGGACGGTAAAAATATCACGCTTATCAATGTCTCTGACTGGTCCGACTTGCATCCCGATGACTTGCAGATGTTGGCATCATACAAACACCTCGTGGTACTCGAAGATCACAATATCAAAAACGGTTTAGGAGCTTCACTGGCAATGTCACTGTATGAAGCCGGCAGCCGCGCAACGTTAACAAGAATGGGGGTGACTACGTATGCTTCTTCCGGCAAACCTGATGAGTTGTTCAAACTTTTGGGGTTGGATGCAGACTCGGTAACAGAAAAAATATTACAGATACTGGGGTAAGCTGAAGGAATAAGGAAATCATTTTTTAGTAACTGTTTAGGTATCAAAATAGTTATAATAACGTACTTTATCACAGGGTGCCATTAACAAATTATGCTTGCAGGCTATATCACATCGGATAAATCGTATTTTGCCACA
>JAJRZL010000159.1 GCA_024275255.1 Candidatus Zixiibacteriota bacterium
CAGTTGAACGACAGGGCGGTAGCATCGAAACTTATCAACAGGTCAAATCCGCCGATAGGTGTCTTGGTATCAATATATATTTTCGCCTCTGTCTGAACGCCGACCACCACGCAGGAGTCAGTCTGGATACGCAAGCTCAAACAAAGGTCGCAATCTTCTTCTTCAAGGACTTCAACCATAAAGGTGTCAACAGTGGTATTGCAGCCGTCGGTTGCTTCAAAGACAAACTGGAATACCCCAAAACTATCCGGCAGGAAACAAACCTGTCCACTGTCGGTTCCTTCCATTTGGAACTCACCGGCGCCGGAAAGCATCGAAAGTGTCACCTCCGACTCGACATCGCTCGCATATATGCCATCAATACAGATATGGCTTGTATCCTTCAGGCAGCGGGTAAATGACATCATCCCGGGTGTAGTAATAACCGGAGCCTGGTCCGCTTCAACCACCACCGTCGTATGACAGGTATCGACATTGCAGTAGCCATCGGCTATAATGTCGATTTCGTATGTTCCTGCTTCGGAAATGAGCATACTGACGGAATCATTGGCATACACGCCAAAAGGTTCAACCGAAACATCAACATCAGAACCGGTTACCGATACCGGGAATTTCAATGTCCGGGTTGTTGTCAGGCAAAGAACAGTATCAACAACATCCGGGCAGCTTACCGAAGCAGGGGTCGCCTCGGTAATATTGATATCAAAATTGCAGGTATCAGCACCGCACATCGCTTCTGCAATGATAGTTACATTTACCACTCCACCCTGCTCAACGGGAATACACAGTTGACCGGTAACAGGGTCGTACGAACCTGCCGGTAATATGGTCACAGTCGCTTCCGAGGGCCAAATGGGAGCAGAGAGACACACGGTATCAGCACCGCAGATAGTATCAACAACGGTATAATCCGGACAAATGATTGTCGGTTTGTTTCCGGCAAGAATGGTAACACGTATCGTATCAGCATCAAAAGCGCCACAGGCATCAGTCGCTGTTACGACAATATCATAGGTTCCAAAATCGGGAGGAGTAAAACAGAGTGTTGAGTCATTGGTAAAAGCGCCCATCGAGCTGGTTATTTCCGTGATGTTGTCATCAATATCAGTAATGGATACCGGCAGGCAGACCTCAGCAAGCTCACACTGGGTGATCGGTTCTATCTCTCCCAGCGTTACTACCGGGGCACTGTTTTCCGTAACCGTCACGGTAAAGGAACAAGAATCCTGCCCGCATGGTCCGGATGCCATCATCGTAATAGTATATTCACCACTTTGCAGTACCGGAACACAAACATTCTGATTGTCAATATATCCCGGACCAATAATATCTATCGTTTCAATCGGACCGGTAGCAGCGTAAGTGAAACAGAGCGTATCGGCATCACAAATCATGATACTGGTATCAGGGGGACAGGAAATTGATATCGGCTCAGCAATCGTAACATTGACCGCTACGACACAGGTATCACTATTACAGGCAGCATCACCAATAACAGTAATCTCATATAATCCGCTTGTATCGGCAAAGAAACAGATATTACCGTTATCCCACACGCCAAAGCTGGTTGAGATTGAATAGTTGGAGCCAGTGATACCTACCGGTACGCAAACGGAATCGGCAGTACATAAATCAACCTGCAGTGGGTTACCGACAGGGCAGTCTATCTGGACAAAATCACCGGTGGTAATAGTGACGCAGAAATCAGCCGTATCTGCCAGTCCACATTCATCAACAGCTATCACCTGCCCGCAAAATTCACCGCTGTCATCAGGGGTGAAACAAATTTCCCCGGTAGTGGAATCATACACACCAATCGTACTGGTGATAGTTACGACATTATTATCAATATCTTCAATCGTAACAGGTAAGCAGACTTCCTGAAGCTCGCACTGCTCAATAGTGGAATCCGGGGTAATAACACTCACCTGTGGCGGGCTGTTTGGCTGTACGGTAACAAGTATATCGTCGGAGTCGGTAGCCCCGCAGGAATCGACAGCGCTGACCGTTATTGCGTAAGTGCCAGCCGTGTCGGCGTCAAAACAAACCATACTGGTAATCGGGTCAAAAACTGCACCGGTAACCTGGATACTCTCAAGGTTGTTGTCTATATCGTCAATCCCAACCGGAAGACAAATCGTACTCGCCTCACAAGTTGATATCGTAGTATCCTGCGGTAAGATTACCAACGGTTGTGAATTACAAACAACAGTTACGACAAAGCTACATTCGAAGGTATTACACGGTGTGGTTGCCGTGACAGTAATCTTGTTTTCATTGGAACATTCCGACCAGAAACAAACCGTCTGATTCTCGGCATCATACCAGGTATTAATCCCGGATACCGTCACTTCGGCATTATCCGGTATTCCTTCAATCGGGAAACAGAACGTATCAACAGCCGTGCATGTAAAGACGGTTGTATCACCCGGACATTCCAGCGCAATACCCTGATCAGTGAGAATGGTAATCCGGGCAGTATCGACAGTTACATTTCCACAACTGTCTGTTACCGTAAGAACAATATTATACAGTCCACTGTCAAACGGGACAAAACATACGGTATTGTTTTCCCATGTTCCCCGGCTTACCGTTATGTCGGCAATATCATTGTCAGGGTCGGAGATAAAGGCATCAAAACAAATCTCTTCGGGATAACAGAGATAGATGGAGCTGTCCGGTAAATCGGAAATGACCGGCGGACTGTTTTGCGTAACGGTTATGGCAACTGAATCGGTAGCGCTAAAACCGCAGGAATCAGTAACTGTGGCGGAGATAGTATAGACACCGGAAGTATCGGGAGTAAAGCATATCTGGTTGGCAGTCGAATCAAAGGTACCGAAAGGTATTTCCAATGATTGGTAGAATTCTATTGTAGAGAGATTTACGCATATTTCTTCCGCCGAACACTGGCTGACGGAGAAATCGGAGCCAAGATTGACAAACGGCTCTTCCGGCAGGACAACAGTCACAGCCACCGTATCCGCCGCGGTGAGTGCACCACAACCACCCGTCACTTCAAGAATAAGCTGATAGACACCGGCGGTATCGGGAGTAAAACAAAGCTGGCCGGTTTCTTCATTATATACACCGGGGTACGAGGGGATAATATTTTGTATGCTGTCACCGGTAATGGTTACATCCATACAAACTTCCCCGACTCCACAAAGCACGGTTGAGAAATCATCCGGCAGGAATACTTGCGGTGCTTCCGGGTGGTCAACCGTGATAACCGTGGTATCGCTGGCACTGACTCCACATGAATCAGTGGCGGTCATCACAATAGTATATTGCCCGGAGGTATCGGCTTCGAAACAAATACGACCGGTTTGAGCATCATACGAACCATAATTGACGGCAATATCAGCAATATCAAAATCAGGGTCATCGGCAGTAGCAGAGAAACAAATTGTTTCTGCCACACAAATAGTGACATTGAAATCATCCGCCATCTGCACATACGGGGGACGATTCCCTTCAACAGTAATGGCAACCGTGCCGGTGTCGGTATTACCGCAGTCATCAGCTACTTCAATGACAACATCAAACTGTGAAGAAGAATCACCGGCAACACAAACTGTCGTACCATCGATTGTAGCATTTCCCGACAGGACAGCATAGGTCAGCGGTCCCAGTTCCGGATCGGCTCCGTCAACAGTAAAACAGAACGAGTCCGGTTCACAGGTATAGAACACCAGGGAATCGGGAGTATATATGACCGGTGGTTTATTGATAACAACGGTTACATTCAATGAGTCAACAATCCAGCGGGGGCTTCTGCTGGTGGAGCCGCAATTATCAAAGAGAGAATACAGGAAGGTATATGTAGTGGAATCACTTTCCCCGGCATTGAAACAGGTATGCCCTGTTACTTCATCAACGATTGTTGTTGTTCCCGGACCACCGACCTGCGCGAAAAGAATCGAATCACCGTCGATGTCGTTGAATAGCACATCGAAACAAATCTCTCCCGGTTCGCACAAATAGATAGTAGTATCTTTTGTAACCAGTGTCGGAAGGCTGTTAAAAGCAATCGTGTCATAGACAAAACCGGTATCCGCAAAACAGGAATCGTTGGCGGCAACTTCAAAAACATACACCCCGGCAGTATCCGGTACATAGGTAACCCATCCGGTAGTCGGTTCGATTTCACCCACACCAGATATCAACTCAAAATTCAAAGGAATACTTTCCGGGTCGCTGGCATATACTTTCAGGTAGCGGGTTTCACCAGTACCGCAAAACCGGGTATAATGATACTGGTCATTCAGGGTGGGCGGTTCATCGATAAATACATCATACCGGTAGGTCAAGTATGTTGAATCCCATCCGGGACCAACCAGCAAAACCTGGATAAGAAAATTGCCGTCAGTTGTTGGAACATAAGTATAGTATCCATACAACTTGTCAGTTACTTCATACGTCAATGTTCCCGGACCATCAACCAGTTCCAGACTGATAGCCGTGTCGGCAATATTGTCAAAGGCAAAACTCAGGGTATCATAGATAGCTTCACCCTGGCAAAGATAGAACGTATCGGTGGGGACTGATTCTCCCCCCGGTGTAGTTCCAGCTCCAGAATAAGTATCTTGTACTCCAAGATTAGCATTACTGTTGTCAGCTCCTGCAGTTGGCGAAACCACAAAAGTTGACAGTAAAAGAATAATTGTCGTAAAAATCCCTAAACGTCTCATCTTTCCTCCAACGATGCCACTGACTTTGTCAGTGCGTAACAGATAGCCATGCAGGAACTATCATTCTGCATCGAATTTATTCAGTAAATTAAGAGGACATAACGCCCCCTTAAGTCGCAATTTTCTAGCCCTCACTTGTCCAGCATCCTCATTATGGTGCAGGTATTTAAAAAAGTAGTAACAGAAGTAAGTCTGCATTTATAAACACTCACAATAATATAAATCCAACCATATATAAGTCAAGCCAAAATCCATGTATTTTCCTTCTATGCAAGAAATGGGCCAAACAGGTATCCTCTTATATCTTACTGACTTATACCAAGTTAAGAGGGGGCTGTGCACCATGCAACCTAATATGTGAATCAATAGTGACATATTATGCCACTTTTTGCCGATGTTTATTTTTTTATCATCTTTTACAGGAAAAACTATGATGAAATAACTTCTATGATTTCCACTTCCTTGTTATACTGCAACAAAATATAAAAGGAAAGATGACCTACCATATCGGAATAGAACAGATTGAGCCCGGGAAATGGACTGCATGGATACATGAACTACCGGGCTGTTTTGC
>JAJRZL010000160.1 GCA_024275255.1 Candidatus Zixiibacteriota bacterium
AAGGTCAACCGGTTTGGAGAAAAAATCATACGCCCCCCGCTGAAGACATTCAAGAGCATTTTCAGTTTTGCTGTGGGCAGTAGCCATGATTATTTTTGTACTGGGATAGATATCAAGAATCCTACCGATTAAATCAATTCCTTCCCGTTCATTTTCAACCCGGCTTAACGCGATATCAAGGATAACAACTTCCGGATTGTGCCCTTGTACCTGCGCAATTGCTTCCCGGGCATCAGCAGCCTGATGCACCTCATACACATCATTCAGTGCCCAGAACAGTTGTTCCCGGATACCCTGCTCATCATCAACAATCAGTATTTTATCTTTTTTCATTATCTACACCGGTATCATAACCGTAAAGGTTGTTCCCACGCCTTCTTTGGACTCTACATCAATAGCGCCGCCCATTTTTTTAACGGCTTCATACGCCTGGTACATACCGACTCCCAACCCCTTCTTTTTCGTTGTCGTAAATGGTCGAAATAACTTGTACTCGATAAACTCCCGGCTCATTCCCTTCCCGGTATCGCGAATATGGACATGTATCGCTGAAGCACTACCAGTATCCGTTTTTACCTGAGTACTGATATCCAACTGTCCCTTTACCGGCATCGCTTCAATAGCGTTTACAATGATATTTTCGAATACCGATTTGAGTAGCTGAACATTCCCCTGAATAACCGGAATATTGTTAAACCGCTCTGCCAGCCGGATTCGTTCCATTGTCCGCACCTGGGTTTGCTCTATCACTTCTTGTAACAGTTTATTGATATCCACAGTTGATATTACCTGTTCATCTTCTTTGCCCGGGTTTGAGAGCCGGGCAATAATTCGTCGCTGACGATTAACAGCATCTCCAATGGTACGAAACATCGACTCCCGAAAACGAGGGTCATCGATATTTTTCTTAGCATTGACAACCATCATATCAAGCATACTCACGGAATTTTTCAAGTCATGCAGGACATACGACGCTATAATATTGAATGATTCTATCTCACGAGCGACAAGAAGCTCCTCGGTAACCCGGCAGTTTTGTATTGCCAGCGCCAATGGTGAAGATACAATTTCCAGTGTTTGAATAAGTTGACTTAACTTTTCCATGTCCTGTTGCTTTTTTGCAAGTATCAAAATCCCAATCATATGTTGACGCCCAATAACGGGAACAATTAATGATGGTGTGAAACCAAGCATATCCCGAATCCATTTCACAGAGTTTTCGCTCCCAGTCGCAATTCGCTCCTCCAAGTCTTCATATAAAACAGGCTTGCCGTACCGACGTAACCATTCACACAGGGCATTCATCCTGTCAAAAGTACCCCTATGGGATGTGAGATCGAAATACCGAATGCTGCAAACATCATTTTCATGACGCTCAATGAATGCTCCTCCGCTTATGCCAAAATTACTTCTGAGAAATAATCGTACTCGTTCAATAATCTCATCAACAGTTTTCAACAGGGCAATTTCCTCGATAAATTCTTTCAAATCCTCAACTGTGACTTCAGATTTTGACTTTCCCCCTATCACCGATACCGGGAATAATAACCTACCCGATAAAAGAATAATGTGCGCCAGCAGTAATGACAATAATCCGGCAATAACAACAACCATAAATTCCGATGAATACTCGAACCATTGCATCGCTTTTGACAATGCACCTATCACCAGGAAATATATTGCACCGATAATGATGATACTCGATGCTGATGTTGCTCTCCGGGTAACAACAACTCCATGTTGTTCCGGCGAATAACGAACCAGATGGACTGCCAGAATAAAAAGTAAACCCGGCGCTGTTATTGCCAGCCCCAGCAATGCCCATACGGCAAGATGACTTTGTAATATCCCGAGTGTTGCCATGGCAAACGCCATTGCAGTGAGAACAAGCGAGACATAAAACCCGCGTTGGAGTTTTCTCTTTTGACTGCCAAGAGCAGTCCGGTAACAGTTTTCGATATTGAACAACCCAAATAAAAATGTCACAAGAAAAAATACAAACGACAGGAAGACATATCCCGAAGCCTGGATAGATGTTTTATACCAGGGACCTTCGGTGTAAGACAATATCTGATAGCTGCTGTTAATGGCAATCAATCCCAGGGCAACAACACCAACAAGGTACAACCACCCCTTGCTACGCTGATACAACATATCTCCATGTGGATCCCGTCCCCAGAACACACTAAAGAGTAACCAGAACAGAGGTACTAAGGGCATACTGATATTTATCATCCACCGTCCCGTTGTCACCAGTGACATCTGCCCGGAGACAAGAGAACCTATTCCGATGAATACTATTGCCATATTCAGGTAGAACATCCCGGCAGTAATAACATCCCGTCGATAATACGCGCGGGAGAGAATAAAAAAGACCTCCAGAAGAATTATCAATCCAGAGGTCCAGAAGACCAACTCGACAGGAGACAAAAACTACTCCTCTTCTTCAACAAGCAACCGCACGGAAGTACCCATCCATATAAAGTGAACGATAATATCGATG
>JAJRZL010000161.1 GCA_024275255.1 Candidatus Zixiibacteriota bacterium
ACTTCGGAATGATAACTCGAAATACGCAAACAACGATGTTGCCAGGGCAATACCGATGGACATTCCAATATTACGGGAAGTGGAGAGAATCCCGGAAGTTATTGCCCGCTGGTCATCCCGCACCGAACCCAGCATCGAGGATGAGTTGGGGGTATTGAAGGTTGAAACACCACCTCCCACCAGAACCAGACAAAGAATGATATAGCTGTTTGCCGAATCGACCGTCACGCGGGAGAGTAAAAACAATCCTGTTGCCAGTATGGAAAGACCGAGCGATGTCAGAATCCGGGACCCGATTTTATCGGATATTCTACCGGCAATCGGGGCAATTATGAACATCAGAATCGGCAGTATCATCAGGTACATTCCTATTTGTTGGGGTTCGAATGCTTTTACCCGTTGGAGATAAAATGGAATGAGAATGATTGTTCCTGCCAGAGAAATAAACATCAGTATTGCTGCTGCCAGGGCTGTTGAGAACTGGCGGTTTTTGAAAATATCAAGCCCGATAAGAGCAGTTGCCGGGTTTGATTCAAATTTGAAAAAGAATCCTGCAGCTACAAGAGAGACGATACCAAGTCCCCAGATTCGATAGTCAGCTATCCCGTAGTTATCAATCATGGAGAGTGCCAGTGTTCCTGACAATAAAGCTGTTGATACGGCAATCGCTCCCGCCAGACGCATCGATCGTTGGGAACGCATCACAGGGAAGAGCTTGAAATGATGAACTGCCAGCCCAAGACCAACCAGTCCAATAGGGATGTTGATAACAAAAATTGATTGCCATGTAAAATGCTGGAGTAAGACACCGCCTAATGGTGGTCCCGCCAGCATACCGGCAGAAACCATCATTACCATTAATCCGATACCCTTTCCGCGTTCTTCTTTCGGAAAGACTGTCGAAACCATTCCGGGACCGACCGCCTGAAACATTGCTGAACCGATCGCCTGAATAACACGACCGCTTATCAACAGATGTATCGAAGTACTAAGAATACAAATAAAAGAACCGGCAATGAAAAAACTGTATCCGAACTTGTAAGCAAACCCATATCCCCGATGCTCCGTCCAGGCACCAAAAACCATCATCAGGGAGACTAATGTCAACGAATATGCCAGTACAACCCAGGCAACAGTATTGATGCTGCATTGCAGTTCATCTGCTATTGTCGGTAAGGCAACATTGAGGATAGAACCGTCAAGGGTGGACATAAATGTGCCAATAGCCCCGACAGTAAAGAAATTGTATTTGTTTCTCTGAATGATATGGTCAGTTACTGTCTCCACGTCAACTCATAAGTCGTTGTGTAAAAAAAGATTGACAAACACGGTGTCAACCATAAGCTTTGTAGGGAGGATAGTCAATGAGTTTTTTTATGTTCATGTTAAACAAGTGCTCATTTATTTCGTCAATAGATAGTGTCGGATAGATCAGCGTATGCAGAAAACAATCCCTGAGTTGGTCGACAGCTTCGTACTGGGAGATCAGGCTGCATTTGCTGAGCTGATGAGAAGATTCCGCCAAAAGGTGTATTCAATAGCCTTTCAGGTA
>JAJRZL010000162.1 GCA_024275255.1 Candidatus Zixiibacteriota bacterium
CGGAATTTCTCCACCCTCCGAGAGCGCTTTCCTCAGAGCTGTACCGCTGAGGAACAACCGGTCTTCTTTCGGATGCGGGCATGTTTTCATGGAAGCCATCCCACCGCACTTGTAGCACCAGAAAGTCCAGTCGATGGGAAGCATCTTGCACTCAAGAGCGCCATCCCACAATTCATGGAAAATCTGCTGGGCATCAAACGGACCATAGTAATCACCAACACCGGCATGATCACGACCGATAATCATGTGGGTACAACCGAAGTTCTGACGGAACAACGCATGGAGCAACCCTTCACGCGGGCCCGCATACCGCATATCGAGCGGATACCCACCGGTAACCACACGCTCTTTGACAAAGTATTTTTCAACCAGGGTGTTGATACATTTCACCCGTACATCCGCCGGGATGTCACCGGGTTTCAACTTCCCAACCAACTGATGGATATATAACCCGTCGCTCACTTCAATTGCGATTTTCGCCAGATATTCATGTGAACGGTGCATGGGGTTACGAAGCTGAAGAGCGGCTATGGTTTTCCAGCCCTTTTCTTCAAATATCTTACGGCTTTCTGCCGGACGCTGGTAAATACCTTTGAACTCTTCCGGGAAATAGCTTTCCGAAAGCACCTTGACCGGACCGGCAATATTCCAGGCTTTCTGGCTCATCACCATCGCGACCCCCGGATGCTCGGAATCGGTGGTGGTGTACACATGCTTGCACTCGAATTCCTTGTTGATCTGGTATGATTCGGTCACTTTCATGGTGCCCATGATTTCGTTGGTCTCACCGGAGAGCAGACAAATCTCCGTACCGGGATTGATTTTTTCATCATGAGACAATGTTACCGGAATGGGCCAGAAAATACCGTTGGTCATTTTCATATCCTGGCAGACACTCTTCCAATCTTCCTGCCCCATAAATCCTTCCAATGGAGTAAACCCGCCAATACCCATGAATATCAAATCCCCTGTTTCGCGGCTGGTCATGGTTACTTTAGGCAGGGTTTCAGCTTTTTTCAGCTCTTCCTCCCGTTCCTTCCCTTCAAGAAGGAGAATCTTTAACTTGTCACTCCCATGTGGGGAGATAAGTTTTGATTTACCCATTGTGCTTCCACCTGTTTTATGGCTCAATTTATTACTCTACTCACCTTAATATAATCGGAATATATGTGACTTTTTTCACAAGTGTTTACAATAAAAAATATGTCGTCGTCCCTCACATTCTTTTTACTTCTTTCTTTTAGAAAGTAAATTTTTTCACAAGGTGTGTCAAGCGAAAAATGCTGATTTATTCCATTTTTTTCATTTTTCTGATAAATAATTAACATAATAATAGCTATGATTATAACAACTTATAAGTTTTTTCGCATTTCAGGTATTCTCCCCGCTTATACATAACCATAACTTCTCATGTTTCAGATAATTACAAAGAAATAGCATACTATGAGATTTTTCCCGATTTTTCGATTCATATTTGATTTCTTTTTCCACCATTAAAATCGGATCAATTGACAGCATCTACACCCCAATCATGAGATCAACATATCTTATTGTATTACTGTCGGTTATGGATTTTTTACATTAATATATAACTTTCTGATTCAGAAATACCCAGCACAATATCCATCTTGCCCTCATTTTATAACAACGAAAACACAATAAAACGATAATAGCTAATACATTGTGAAATTAGTAACAAAAAACTATTGACACTCCTCGGAATTATCACTATTATCTTTCATAAAGAAAGGGTACGGTTTAGTAGTAAAAAAGCTCTGTGAAAGGAGTGTGCACATGGCAAGTGTGCAGGTCGTCAATCCCGATATGGGGTTGATTAGAGAAGTCAAAAATGCCGGGGGAGAAACGGTTAATAAATGTTTCCAATGCGCTACCTGCTCAACTATTTGCAAGCTCTCCCCTGCCGAGAAACCTTTTCCCCGGAAAGAAATGCTCCTCGCCCAATGGGGACAACGCGACCGGCTGGTTGCCGATCCTGACATCTGGCTTTGTCATCAATGTAATGACTGCTCAACCCATTGTCCCCGTGGCGCACGCCCTGGGGATGTCCTGGCTGCAATCCGCTCGTATATCTATAAAAGCTTTGCCTTCCCATCATTTATGGGGAAAGCTCTGGCTAATCCATCGGCATTGCCTGTTTTATTTCTTGTCCCTGTTATCATCTTGTTTGCTTGTATTTACACCTTCGCCCCCCGAACCCAAGACGGCTCGTTTCTATTTATGCAAGCTGGGCAGATAATCGACTATAATATCTTTCTGCCTCATAGCACTGTCGATGCCCTGTTTGTTATTGGCAACATTATCATATTTCTTTTTGCGGCTATTGGATTTCGGCGATTCTGGCTGACCTTGCAATATAGTAACGGACAACCGACTATTTCATTTACTAAAGGGTTATGGCTTACATTCAAAGAGTTCCTTGCTCATTCCAAGTTTCAACAATGTGGAGAAAATAAACCAAGGGCGTACGGACACATGATATTGTTTTTTGGTTTTGTTGGAGCCATGATTACAACCGGCTCTGTTTTTGCCTTTGTGTTTATCCCCCATTACCTGCACTTGCTGGGACTGGAGAACCTGGAACCATACTTCTCACTACCGATAGATTTTCCGCATCCGGTAAAGATACTCGGCGCTCTCAGCGGGATTGCCCTTATCACCGGTGGTATCCTCCTTCTTGTGCGGCGGTGGACGAACCGGGATAATGTCGGCGCCAATGGATATACCGACTACTTTTTCCTGTATGTGATGTTTTTTACCGGATTATCCGGGATACTCTCATGGTTAACCCGGTTAAGCGGGATTCCCATGCTGGCATATACAAACTATTTTATCCATCTCGTATTTGTGTTCGTGCTGCTATGGTATATGCCATATTCAAAATTCGCCCACATGTTTTACCGAACCCTTGCTTTGACCTATTGTCGCCAAAGAGGACGCGAGTCACGAGCATGACAAGCTTTGTAAGTAAGTGGAAACAATGAAAAAGGAATATATCCCTACAGTTAACACTCTTACAATGTTATACACCTCTCCAGCCGCCGGAAACAACTCCGGCGGCATTGTTTTTTGAATTGTCGACGGTAATTATATAAAATGTACGAAGTTCCATTTGATTCTTTGGAATATTTGTGTAAACTTGCTGCTGAAAGAATGAACAAAACAGGTACAGGAACTGTTAAGATACTATATCATTACAATACAGGAGGAATTATATGAAACTCGACAGCGTTGACAAAATTCTTGATTTTGCTATCCAAAAAGAACAGGATGCAGCAGATTTTTATAACAAATTGGCAGGAAAAATGAATGTTGCCCACATGAAAGATGTTTTCGAAGGTTTTGCCCGTGAAGAAATGGGACACAAAGCCAAACTGGAATCGGTCAAAGCCGGGAAAAAACTGGTTTCAGCAGAAAAGGCAATTCTCGACTTGAAAATTGGTGATAACCTTGTAGAACCGGAACACAACAAGGAAGAGATGTCATACCAGGAAGCATTAATTGTAGCGATGAAAGCTGAGAAGGCTGCTTACAAGCTCTATAATGATCTTGCTTCGGCTACTGATGACCCTGATATGCGTGATTTGCTTCTTGGACTGGCACAGGAAGAAGCCAAGCACAAACTGCGGTTTGAGATTGAATACGATGATGCGATTTTGCAAGAGAATTAGTACATACCAATAAAGAATATACAAAGGCAGGTTTGTTCCAGACCTGCCTTTTTTGATTAGTTATATCACATGAGATTTATTGAAAAAACTGTCTTACCCCTCCGCCAGCCATTTTGCCACATCAGGAGCATGGTAGGAGATGATAATATCCGCCCCGGCTCGTTTGATAGCGGTCAGAATTTCAAGGGTCAGGCGACGTTCATCAGCAATGTTTTTTTCTACCGCCAGTTTTACCATCGTATATTCACCACTCACATTATAAGCAGCAACGGGCACATCGAATTTCTGTTTTGCCTGATGGATAATATCAAGATATGCCAACGCCGGTTTCACCATCACGATATCAGCTCCCTCTTCAATGTCCTGTGCTATTTCTTTGAGGGCTTCCCTGCTGTTGGCAATATCCATCTGGTAAGTCTGCCGGTCCCCAAATTTCGGAGCCGACCCGGCAGCATCGCGAAACGGTCCGTAAAAAGCAGAACAATACTTGGCGGCGTACGACATAATCGGGACAGAAGTAAATCCCGCTGAATCGAGAGCCGAACGTATTTTCCCCACCCTGCCATCCATCATATCGCTGGGAGCCACCATGTCAGCCCCGGCTTTTGCGTGGCTGACCGCCTGTTGTGCGAGAACATCAATAGTAGCATCATTATCAATATCATTCTCCCTGATAATACCGCAATGTCCATGCTCCGTATATTCACACAGACAGACATCAGTTACAACAAGCAACTCAGGAACATTCGATTTTATGCGCGCCACCGCTTGTTGTATAATCCCGTCTGCTCGCAGCGATACCGACCCGTCAGCATCTTTCTCCGCAGGAATACCAAAAAGCAACACTGCCGGAATACCAAGCTCATATACCCGCACCGCTTCATCAATTGCATTGTCAAGCGGCAGGTTATACATACCGGGCATGGATTCCACCGGAACCGGTTTTGTTATGCGTTCACTTATAAACATGGGATAAATGAAATCGGAAACAGCAAGATGAGTTTCCGCAATTAAGCGACGCATGGCTGCACTTCCCCGCAAACGACGTGAACGATGTTCCGGAAAGCTCATGGGGTTTTCCTCAAATTATGATTTACTGCATACGCGACCAATTCTTCTATCATTCCCGGAATGGTATGCTGCTTTGCCTCTACTGTTATCGGCAACTTATATGAGCGGATAACATGCGATGTTGACGGACCAATCGAAATGATACAAGCCGACGCTATGGTGGTTGTTATTTCCTGCTCGGTCATATTCTCAAACAATCCTTCAACCGTTGTTCCACTGGTAAACATAACTACATCCGGTGGTCTTTGCAGCAATTTATCTTTCTGATTTGAAGACCATTTACGATAATAGGTTTCATAGACTGTCATCGGGATGAACACACCGCCGGCAACTGTTATTGCCTTGTCTACATTTTCGACACTCCTGTTTCCACGAACCCGTACAACTGTTGTACTGCTTCCTTGTACAAATCGAGGAAACTCCTCAGCTAATGCCGCTGTTGTAGCAGTGGATGGTACAAAGTCAGGTTGCAGTCCAAACTTGTGCAACGCTTCCTGTGTTCCGGCACCGATAACGGCTATTTTGAAATTCCCTAATGTCCTGATGTCATACTCATGACGGAATAACTGCCGAAAAAAATACCGCACCCCATTTTCACTGGTAAACAGCAGCCATTGCTGAGGTGACGAGCTTGCCTTGAATGCTTTCCACGCATCAGTATCAATTATTTCACGAGTAGCGATTGTCGGGTACGGCAAAACCTCCGCTCCCAGTTCACGTAACTTATGGTAGATACTGCCAGCCTGGTCCGCTGGTCGAGTCACCATAACCCGGACACCCATCAGCGATTTTCCCATGAACCAATCCAATGTTTCCCGTAGCATAACAGCTTCACCAATGATAAACAATGCCGGACTGGTGACTGTTTCCTGTTTTACTTTCCGGGGAAGTTCCCCAACGGTAGTGACTATAACACGCTGAGACGGGTATGTACCTCTCTCAATGATTGCTGCCGGTATATCTTCTTTCATTCCATGTTGATGCAACATGCCGACAATGTTCTCAATCTCCCCGACTCCCATGTAAATAACAATAGTTGTTTGTTTTGCCTGGGCTACCCAGTCCCACGACACGCTGCTGACCTGTTTTTCTAATGCTTTATGCCCGGTTACAAACAACAACGATGATGCCACGTTTCTATCTGTGCAGGGGATGCCGGCATACGCTGCCGCTGCCACAGCGGATGTTACCCCGGGGACTATTTCATACGGAATATTATGTTGACGCAGATATTTTGCTTCTTCTCCTCCTCGTCCGAAAATCAACGGGTCGCTCCCTTTCAATCGAACAACCGATTTCCCTTCTTTCGCCAGTTTCACTAACAGGTTGTTGATTTCTTCCTGCTTGCTGCAACCTTTTTGTGCCTGCTTCCCGACATCATAGGTTTGCACAGTTGGAGGAAGAGAGACAACAAGCTCATCCGGGACCAGATTATCATAGACAACAGCATCACATTCACGCAATAGACGGTATGTTTTTTTAGTCACCAGTTCAGGGTCACCCGGTCCGGCTCCAGCAAGGTACACAATACCTATTTTCTTTTTTTCAGCAGTCATAATAAAGTTATTACTTCTAAACTATTATCCTTAGTCTCCGCTCACCCTTCGTCTCTGCTCAGGGTGAAGTAAAAAGATATTGTCCCTTATTCAGTAGGTCAGAACCCTTGTGGTCCTGACATTTTTCAGTATCGACACCACTGGATTCCCGCTTTCGCGGGAATGACACAGCCATTGACTGATTTTATAACCATCGGTTGGTCTGCAGCCATTGGCTGGTCTATAGCTATTGGCTGGTTTCATAGCTATCGGCTGGTTTATAGCCATCGGCTGGTTTGCAACTTTCGGATAGTCTATAACCTTTAACTGGCTTGGAATCTTTTATTATTTCAGTTCCCTCTAAATATATAGCCATACTTTGTTTCTGTCACTCCTGCGAAAGCAGGAGTCCAGACATTTTTATAGTCAAAACAAGATTCCCTCATTCGGGCTTGGTAAAAAAACCGGTATTCTCATTTAGCCATTCTTCAACTCCGCTCACCCTTTTACCTGCTCACCCTTCGACTCCGCTCAGGGTGACGTGAAAGGACATTGTCCCTTATTCAGTAGGTCGGAACCCTTGTGGTCCTGACATTTTTCAGTATCGACACTACTGGATTCCCGCTTTCGCGGGAATGACACAGCCATCGGTTGGTCTACAGCCATCGGCTGTTCTGCAATCATTGGCTGGATTATAGCGTTCGTAACATAATGTCATACTAAATCATCATTCCCCATGAAGTAACCGGGTAATCTCCGCTTCTACTGCCTCCTCGTTTTTA
>JAJRZL010000163.1 GCA_024275255.1 Candidatus Zixiibacteriota bacterium
GGTGTCCCGGGCAACTATGTCCACGGTGCCAATATCGCCGGATTCCTGAAAGTAGCCGATGCAATGATGGATCAGGGTATTGTGTAATATTTTTCTCAGACAGGATACACTTCAAAACGGAGTGGCACTATGCCACTCCGTTTTGTATTATATTGTATAAGTACATCGGGAGGATTTCCCGATAAAACGGTATAGATGTGAATATCGGAGAAAAAAAAACATGCGCGATTTTGATTCACTGCTTCAAAAACATGGCAAAGTATCTCGTTTCTATGAATTTCAAAACCTCATGCGGTTTCGTATCAGGAAGATTCTGCTTGTTTCCAGTCTGTATGACTCCTTTATCCTCGAAGAAGACGGACAGCTTTATGAAATGATTTTCTCCGTTTATTCCGAGATGAACCTTACCCAGGCACCGAATTTCACCCGTGTTTCCCGAGGAGAAACGGCATTACGAAAGATAAAATCCGGTGACCAGTTCGATTTAATAATCGTCACCCCCAATTTAGCTGATATGAATGCTGTTAAGTTTGCCGGAAAAGTGCGTTCAGAGGGTTTGGACATCCCGGTTGTGCTGCTGACTTTTGAAAATCGTGAGCTACTGGAAATTCTCACAAAATATGACACTTCCGTATTTGAGCGGATTTTTATCTGGCAGGGTGACTTTCGGGTATTGATGGCAATCGTCAAGTATATTGAAGACCGGCGTAATCTTATTCACGACACCCAGGCAGTCGGGGTACAGGTAGTATTGGTTATCGAGGACAACATTCATTTTTATTCCTCTTTCTTGCCCCAGATATACACAGAATTGTTCCGGCATCATAACACCCTCATATCAGAAGGAGTGAATGTCCCACACAAACTTCTCCGTATGCGTGCCCGGCCGAAGATTATTCTCTGCGACTCATACGAGGAAGCATGGGACTACTATAAAAACTTCGAAGAATATATCCTTGGGGTTATCTCCGATATCGAATTCCCCTATAAGGGGGAAAAAGACCCGAAAGCCGGTATTCGATTCGCCCGGGCGGTAAAAGCATCACACTTCGATATACCTATCCTGCTTCAATCGGATTCTCCTGATTTGAAACTGGTTGCAGAAGAGTTGGGGGTATCGTTTTTACTGAAAACATCTTCCATGCTCATCCAGAGAATCCGAACTTTTATTTCAAAGAACTTTGCTTTTGGAGATTTTGTGTTCCGTCTCCCCGATGGCAAAGAAGTGGGACGGGCAAAAGATATGCAGGAGATGGAAAAGCAGTTGTATCTAATCCCCGATGAGTCGCTCCGTTTTCATGCCGAGCGAAATCATTTTTCAAGGTGGCTCAAGGCTCGTACTGAGTTCTGGCTGGCTCATCGTCTTCGTCCCCGCAAGGTTACAGATTACAAATCTATCGAAGAGTTACGGGAGAGCCTGATATCGTACCTCAAGGAATTTCGCCAGGAACGTTCTCGCGGAAGTATTACTGATTTAGACCCGGATACATTCGATCCCAACTCCAGTTTCGCCCGTATCGGCAGCGGTTCGTTAGGTGGAAAAGCCCGTGGGCTTGCTTTTGCTAATACGCTGATTAACACCTTTGGTATCAGCAACCAGTTCAAAGGGGTACGTATTTTTATTCCACCCGCCGTTGTACTGGCAACTGATATCTTCGACCAGTTCTTGGAAGAAAACAACCTGCGGGAGTTCGCTCTCGACAGTGACGATGATGAGGAAATCCTCCAGCGTTTTCTCCAGGCACGTTTTCCTGAAACGGTGGAATATCAGTTAATGGAGCTGTTGGAGTTGTTTCATTGTCCGCTGGCAATACGTTCATCCAGTTTGCTCGAAGATTCTCGGTATCTTCCTTTTGCCGGTATCTATAAAACATATATGCTGCCCAATAACCATCACAACGCCCGGGTTCGCCTGATCGAACTACTGAGCTCAATTAAACGTATTTATGCTTCCACTTTCTCATCGCATACCAAATCCTACATGATGGCAACTCCGTACCGTCTGGAAGAAGAAAAGATGGCGGTCATTATCCAAAAGATGATTGGCACCCAGCACGAATGGCGTTTTTATCCTGATTTTTCCGGTGTGGCCCGCTCGCACAATTTTTACCCTATTTCTCCCGCCAAAACGGAGGATGGTATTGTTCCGGTTGCGCTTGGGCAGGGAGATTCCGTAATAGAGGGTGACCGCGTGGTGCGTTTTTGTCCCAAGTACCCCCGGCATTTGAACCAGTTTTCCAGTGTTGATGATTACCTGAAATACTCGCAACGGGAATTATATGTTTTAAGGCTCGAGGACCCCGACGATAATTCAGATCATAGTCGCGAGATGAAACTTGAGAAACTGGGGCTTGATTACGCGGAAAAAGACGGCACCCTTGCCCTAGTTGGTTCCACCTACTCAGTAGAAAACGATACCATTACCGACGGACTTTCCCGACAGGGACCACGATTGGTAACCTTTGCTCCGGTATTGAAAAGTGATATGTTCCCCCTCTCTGATATCCTCGAGCTGATTCTTGAAATGGGTCACTGGGGCATGAGTTCGCCGGTGGAAATCGAGTTTGCGGTTAATCTGTCGCTTCCTCCCGGTCAACCGAAAGAGTTTGCCTTTCTGCAAATTCGTCCCCTTATCAAATGCCAGGAAGCGGAAGAGCTGAATGTGGATAATTACCAGGAAGAGCAACTGATTTGCCAGAGTCCACAGGTTTTGGGAAACGGGGTTATTGATAATATCTATGACATTATTGTTGTCGATTTCAATCGTTTCGACCGTTCGCAAAGCACCCTCGTGGCACATGAGGTAGGTTCGTTCAATGCGAAACTGTTACAAAAATCCATTCCGTATCTTCTCATCGGGGTGGGACGCTGGGGTTCTGCTGACCCCTGGCTGGGTATTCCGGTTCGCTGGGACGAGATTTCCGGGGCAAAAATAATAATTGAAACCGGGTTCAAAGATTTCAAAGTAGTCCCTTCGCAGGGAACCCACTTCTTTCAGAATATCACCTCTTTTATGGTGGGGTATTTCACTGTCAATTCCTATACGAACGAAGGATTTGTCGATTGGGAATGGCTGGCAAAACAACCCGCAGTAGAAGAAAAAAAATACACCCGGCATTTACATTTTAATCAACCGATAATCGCGCGAATGAATGGTCATAAAAACCGCGGTGTTATTCTCAAACCGGGAGTCGAGGATATCGTACAAAACACGCTAAAACTGCAATCAAGCAGGAACACCGTGTTAGTCAAATAATATGAGCTTCTTTTTTCCTGCCCGTTGCACAGTTTAAGAACAATACCCCGGTGAAATAATGATTGAGTTCGCCCGTATCTTCCTGTACTTTACAGGTACAAATAATTAACATTAGGTGCTAACGATGAAAGATATTACTGCTGAATTAGAAAACCTGTATAAAAAACTCCTTGAAAGTATCGGCGAAGATACAAACCGGGAAGGACTTCGCGATACTCCCCAACGGGCAGCAAAAGCATTCCAGTATTTAATGAAGGGGTATAAAGAAGATATAGACCAGTTGGTAAACAACGCTTTGTTCGAAGCAGATACGCAGGAGATAGTGCTGGTGAAAAATATCGAGCTTTACTCCATGTGCGAACATCACCTGCTGCCTTTTATCGGAAAATGCCATGTTGCCTATATCCCCAATGAAAAAGTTATCGGATTATCTAAGGTTGCCCGTATAGTTGATGTCTATGCTCGTCGTCTGCAAATACAGGAAAAACTGACCAAGCAGATTGCGGAGTGCATAAACAAATATACCCAGCCCCAGGGAGTAGCGGTGGTTATTGAAGCACAGCATTTATGTATGATGATGCGTGGTGTTGAGAAACAAAACTCGGTCATGACTACCTCATGTGTCATTGGCGAGTTCCACGATGATCCTTCCACCCGGGCAGAGTTCTTTAGTTTGATTCGGATATAAAGCAACCATATGTACCTTACGATAAGCAAACGGCTCGAGTTTTCGGCATCATATCGCTATTATCAACCAAACTGGCCGGAAGAAAAGAACCGGGAAGTTTTCGGCAAACGATTCCTCTCCCGCTACGGGTTCGGGAGCAACTTTGTTGCGTATTTTATATTTCATGGTCCTGTTGATGTCGATACCGGCATGGTCTTAAATGTTGCGGATGTAAAAAAACGTGTCAACAAACTGCTTGCACAACGGTTTGATCATAAATTTCTTAACATGGACACCCCACCATTCGACAGGATAGTTCCCTCCCCGGAAAATATCGCCCGGCAACTGTTCATCGAAGCAGAGACATTATTTCAGGATAGTACCGCCACTTTGGTTGCCTGTCACTTGAGCGAATCACCCAATAATGAAGCCACTGCTTATAGTGACGGATACGTAGAGCGTCATCTGTGGACAGAGTTCTCAGCAGCACGCAGGACGTGGTCTCCTCATCTTTCCGAGGAAGAAAATACACAGCTCTTTGGAACAGCATCGTCTCCTTCCGGGCACGGACACCATTACCGCTTACGAGTAACCCTGACTGGTGATATTGATACTGCACATGGCATGATTGTTCCTGATAACGAAAGTTACCCGGCAGTCATCGCCATACATGATTTATTTGACCATAAAAATCTCAGTACCGACATACCGGAATTACACAGTATCCCGATGACAACAGAATGTTTATCTCGATATCTGTATCAGCGATTATCCAAAACCCTCCCGGTGCACCGAGTGCGGTTATGGGAGAATCCGACATTCTTTTCGGAATATATCGACGGGAACAGTTTCACCATGGGCTACGTATCGAGCTTTCGTGCTGCTCATCGTCTCCACAGCCCAAAACTGAGTGATAAAGAAAATAAAAATATATACAGCATTTGTAACAATCTTCACGGACATGGGCATCGCTATCTTGTTGAAACCACTCTTGAAGGACAGATAGATGAAACAAGCGGGACATTGTTTCCCCTTGGCAGATTGATGGACGGTATACAACAGGCTCTTGTCCCATGGGACTATAAACACCTCAACAAGGATACTGATGATTTCACCGACCAACCCAGTACCAGCGAAAACATCATACACATTCTTCACCCCCGTTTAGAAAACAATATTGGTTATTCGGTTCAGCGGTTGCGTCTGTGGGAAACACCAAACAACCGTTTTACGTTGCGAAAAGACAATAACTTCACGAACAGGTAAACAGAGATGAAACGAATTGTCATAACCGGAGCCAGCAGGGGAATCGGGCGGGCAATTGCTGTCAAACTGGCTCAACCAGAACATAGCCTTATCATCCACGGTCGCGACCGAGAGGCTCTGGAAACAACAAGCCAGCAGGTACGCAAACGGGGAGCACAGGTAGAATCAATCTACGCTGATCTCAGCAAGACTGATGAAATAACAAAAATGACAGCACAAATCAGGACAATGTCTGTTGATTGCGTAATAAATAATGCCGGTATGGCAGTGGTAAAACCTCTTGGAGAAATCAGCCTTGAGGAATGGCAACAGACCTTCGCCGTAAATGTAACCGCACCTTTTCTGTTGATACAACAGTTACTGCCCTCTATCCCCCGTGGGGGAGCTATTGTGAATATCCTTTCGATTGCCGCCCGGAGCGGGTATCCCAACTGGAGCAGCTATTGCATGAGCAAGTTTGCCCTGGAAGGATTTACTCAAAGCATCAGGGAAGAACTTCGCTCTCTTGGGATACGTGTTATTAATATCTATCCGGCGGCAACTGCCAGTGATATCTGGAACACTATCCCCGGTGAGTGGGCACAAGAAAAAATGATGTCACCAGATGAAGTTGCCGATGCGGTAGTATATGCGCTTAGTCGTCCGGCATCCGTTATGGTTGACACTATCGTACTCGGTAACACGGCAGGAATGCTGTAAACAAACCTTTGGGTATCTACCCGACTAATGCCAAACCATCGGTAATGAGTTTTGACAATTCCTTTTGCGTGCGAGCTTTTTCCTGTAAGTATGATGTAATTTCACGTTGGATATCTTCATCTATACCATTCTGTACCAGCAGCTCAAGTATCTCCAACGGTAACAGCCACTCATGGGGATACTGATCTTGCACCTGTTTCCATATTTCCTGTAAGCTACTAACATCTCCTCCGTTATTGCGGGTATTACGAACCGTTTGATACATATCATGTAACTGCAAGGTCCTATCATCAAACGAGGTTTTCACGGTTCGTTCATGGGGAACCAGGGCTGTTTGTTCATAGGCATCTTTATCGGCTGCCCCATTGAATACGGAAACGATTTGTTCTCCAACCGCCATATCATACATTCCCCATTCCGGCTGAAAGAATATATCACCTCCTCGTAATACCCGGCAATCAGAAAAGCTCATCAGGATAATCCGACCATCAAATCGACTAATATTTTCAAGAATTCCATGCACAGTAATGCCGCTTTCAAATACAAGCTGACTTCGACTGCCAATCTCTATGCCTACATCTTTTAACTGGCTGTCATTCATTTTTTCAAGAGGAATATGTTCACCAGCAAGTTTACCGACCGGAGAGCCGAAACCTTCTGCATGGTATTTTTTGTCATGCCCGGGAATCATGGTATTTTCATACGAGAGCATCGTAGGTCCGGTGGTTCTGATATAAACAGGATTTCCAAAGTCATCAGTTACGAATGATGACACAATCCCGGAGATCTGAATCCCTGAACTATACACATACGTACAGACATTTTCACATTCAATCGCTTTTAGAATCCCTTCCCTTCCGCCAACTCGATACGCCAGGGTTTGCGCAAATTCTTCGAGTACATCAATCAGGTAGGAAAACGACGGAGTCACGAACAGTTGCGGCTGTTTTGTGGTGATATCAAATGCGTAGTCAGAAGCTTCGAGCCCATATGGAATTTTCTTTACTGTATCGGTCAAACACGATGCCGATTCCCCGATTGAGGACAACAAACCAGCACCGTAAATCTTCGGGTTTTGCACATCACCGATGAGTCCATACTCCACAGTCCACCAGTGCAGCCGCGACAGGAGCGCCATTTCAGAAGGTTTGCCAAGATGCGCCTGTTTGTATTCGACATCCTGTTCTGCGCGCAGAATTTCTTCTGTATCGACATCAGGTTGTTCCTTGAGAATCGAAAGGTGCCGAATCGCTTCGTAAAGCTCGAAATCTTTTTTGGAAGACATCGCTTTTGAACCGACTTCCCCGAACCGTCGAAGATATTCGGCATATTCTGCATCAGCAATAATGGGGGCATGTCCGGCAGCTTCGTGAATAATATCCGGCGCCGGGGTATATTCGATATGATTGATTTGCCGTATATCAGCAGCAATGACCAGTACGTTATGTGCCTGGAATTCCATAAACGCGGCAGGCGGGATAAACCCATCCACCGTAACTGCTGCCCACCCGATGGAACTGAGAATTTCATTCATTTGTTCAATGCTGGGAATCTTTTCGACATCAATACCGGTTTGTTTCAATCCGCTGATATAGGCATCATGCGCCCTTACTTTCAAGAAATGGTAATTCTGTCGCATCACGTAACGCCAGACTGCATGATCAACAGGTGTGTAAGAATCATACTTCTGGTCAACGATGAATTGTTTCAGATGATTCGGCAATGAGCTGACAATGGGATTATCCACATTGACGGTATATTCTGCAGTTGACATTGTATTGTTGTTCCTTTCTTACTGGTACATGCAACCAGGAGAGCACACAAATAATATACTTTATCACTCCATATAATATACATTACCCGTATCTGTTCGGCAATAAATAACTGCTGCGTCCAACATGTTCACTGCAACCCCGGAAGATTACGATACTGGTTCAATACATCGGGATTTGCCAGAGAATCAATATTGGGTACATCCTCGCCATGAATGGCACGGGTTACCGCTAACTCGACCTTCTTTCCATTTCGTGTACGAGGAATATCCGGGACAGCAATAATCTTTGAAGGGACATGCCGTGGGGTTTGCAATGTCCTGATTTGCCTGCGGATTTTTTCTTTCAATTCATCGGTAAGGGTAAAACCAGCACGCAATACCACAAACAGGACAATGCGTATATCATTGTTCCATCGCTGACCAACAACAAGACTGTCAGCTATTTCTTCCATTGCTTCAACCGGCGTATAAATTTCGGCAGTGCCGATACGCACTCCTTTCGGGTTCAATGTAGCGTCGGAACGTCCATAGACAACGATTCCCCCGGTTTCTGTAATCCTGATAAAGTCCCCATGCCGCCAAACACCGGGGAAATGCTCGAAATATGCGGCACGGTATTTATTCTTATTCTCGTCATTCCAAAAATAAATCGGGCGGGAAGGAAACGGAGCAGTACAGACAAGCTCCCCAACTTCATTTTGTACCGGTTGACCGTGCTCAATATATGCTTCGACTTTCATTCCCAACCCTCGACACTGAATTTCTCCGCTATAAACAGGTAACAGCGGATTACCAAGCAGGAAACAGGAAATAATATCCGTACCTCCTGAAATTGACGAGAGCTGGATATCTTTTTTTACTGATTGATATACCCAGGCAAAGTTGGTTTCTGTCAACGGGGCACCGGTGGAAAGAATGGTTCGCACATGGGACAGCTCGTATTGTTCCCCCGGTCGTATCCCTTCGTTTTCACAGGCAGTTAGAAATCCGGGGCTGGTGCCAAAAACGGTGATAGCATACTTTTGTATATTTTCCCACAGCACCCCAAGCGAGGGATATGCCGGACTGCCGTCATATATAGCAACAGTGGCGCCAACCTGTAAGGCACTCACCAGCCAGTTCCACATCATCCACCCACAAGTGGTATAGTACATGATAGTATCATTACGGGTAAGATTCGTATGCAGGGCATGTTCTTTATAATGTTGCAACAATGTACCCCCCGCACCATGAACCATGCACTTCGGCATCCCCGTAGTACCCGAGGAATACATGATATAAACCGGGTGGTCAAAAGGATGCCGGGTACATGTTATTTCCGCAGCATCGTTTTGAAGAAGCATATCCTCACCAAGCCATTCCCCTGGAATAGAATCAGGTACATGTATATAGGGGACAATGACAATATGTTCAAGAGAGGGAATTTCTTCTGCTATTTTTTTCACTCGTTCTACAATAGAAATCTTTTTCCCGTTATATTGATACCCATTAACAGTAATGAGCACTTTTGGTGTTATTTGACTGAATCTATCACGTACACCTCGTAACCCGAAATCCGGGGAGCATGACGACCATATTGCCCCCAGACTCGTGACAGCCAACATGGCAATTATCGCCTGTGGAATATTGGGAATATATGCAGCAACCCGGTCACCTTCTGTTACTCCCAGTTTCTGCAAACCGGCTGCATACTGTGCCACGGACTGATACAGCTCCCGGTAGCTTATTTTTTCAGTTACGCCTGATTCCGATTGAAAGATAATGGCTGTATGGTCATCACGATATCGCAGCAGGTTCTCGGCAAAATTCAGCTTTACACCGGGGAACCAGGTTGTATTCCAAATCTCATTACCTTCATATACCCGTTCATAATTCTCCGAGTGAACAATACCAGCATAGTCCCATAATAATGCCCAGAAATCTGCAATCTGTTCAACAGACCAGTCATATAATTCATCGTAAGAGGTAATAGTACGACCTGTTCGTGATGAAATAAACTTCATAAAGTGCATCATATTCGATGATGCTACTTGCCGGGGAGTCGGTTTCCAAAGTAAACGGGACATATTGAAACGATATTATTTATGCTACATGAATTGATTTCATGTACAACAACACCTGCCAGGCAAACTCGACATTGTTTTGTTCAAGGGCTGTTTTAGCCGTTCGTTCAAAGAATACTTGTGTCCTGGGATGCTTCTTCTCTGCGAGAACAACAGCCGTTTCATACATTTGTCGATACCACCCTAATCGCTGAAACCGGACAAACATTTCTTCCGAAGCATCATCAATAATATACTGAGTCTTGACAACCGGTTTTTCCGCAGTGGGAACAGCTTCCACGTTGGCTAACTGGGCAAGATTGTTGGCGGAAAGAATATGCGATGTTTTTACATAATCCGGCAGGTTGTCAAAACCGATACCATGTTTCCGTATCGGTTTTTCAATCTCAAAGACAGTATTACCCGAAGCCCTTGAATAAAAATTGGCGCTCAAACGACCGACAAGATCAATCCTCTCCGGCAGGATAACACCATCTTCCATGATTTCTTCTGCAACATGAAACTGGACCACTTCACATACCGCCAGATTACCGGAACCTTTATCTTCACCGAGGGGAATCATTTGTCGCAGGATACATTCCATCTGAAA
>JAJRZL010000164.1 GCA_024275255.1 Candidatus Zixiibacteriota bacterium
CTGGCACCCATAGGTCGAGACATGGAATGTTTTTATTTTTTGTCTATCGGACATACAACCATTCAATCAAAGACGTATCAGGTTCTCGTTTATCATCAAGCATGAATTATACGTAAAGTCGGAAGATAATCAACAGGAAAAAATCGGCTCCCATTTTCTGAGAGCCGATTTATATTTTCAAAATACTTTTCTTTTACTACTTGCTGACACAGCCTGCCAATGGATCCGGACCACCGCCAAACAAGTAGGAAACAAGGTAAGTAATGTCATTGACATTAATATCACAGGAACCATCGACATCTGCACTGTTGATTTCACCGGGTGCCGGACCACCACTGAACATGTAGGCAACAAGGTACGTAAGGTCTGCAACATTAACCACACCATTACCATCGACATCACCGGGCACATAAGCCCCCGGTGCAATATAGATAGTGTACTCAGCCACATCAGTGTACCCGGTTCCCATATCATTCAGAGCCACGGTAAAGGTAAAGTAGCCGGTATCGGGTGTTACACCACTGATTATCCCGCGATTATCAAGGGAATACCCGGAAGGAAGCGATCCACTATCAATAGTCCAGGTATAGGGTCCGGTACCGCCGCGATAATCCAGTGAATCTTTGTACGACAGATACTGTACGCCATTATCGAGTTCGTCATTAAGAGTAATAATGTGCATGTGCCAGAGCTGCTGTGTTTCATATTTCAGCACCCAATTCATCGGGTCAAGGCTCATCCCGGTGACATCAACGGGAAAGTTGAGCTTAAATCGGGTACGGCGTTTATCGACTTGAAGTGTCAGCGTATCATTGGGACCGGTAACATAGAAATCCACGGGCATGATAAATACCTGCGGATTGGTTGTTTGAATCTGTTCAACATACACATAGACATCATATCCGGTACTATCCGAAACTTCCGACCAGTATGACCAATTATAGTTCGGTCGATATTCACCGTGAATCCATTCATCAAAGAACCAGTCAAGCTCAACCCC
Organism: Candidatus Zixiibacteriota bacterium; assembly: GCA_024275255.1. Classification (GTDB taxonomy): domain Bacteria; phylum Zixibacteria; class MSB-5A5; order GN15; family FEB-12; genus JAJRZL01. The sequence continues at coordinate 1,001 of JAJRZL010000164.1, forward strand.
GGTAGCCGCTTCAAATACATTCTTGAAATCTTCCGTGGTTGCCGAGGCATATTGATACTGTGAGTTATAGTATGAATGGACACCTTCAAAAAACAGGGAGTCACCAAGTACCCCTCGTAACATGTGCACCACCCAGGCGCCTTTGTCATAGGACCGTGCGCTGAAAATACCCCACACGTCGGTGGTATCCTGAATATAGATTGTTCCCCCGCTTGTTCCCCCAGAGGAAGAAGCCATATCATTCATATAATCATGGTAACTTGCCCAGCCGTCTTTTTCGAGATAATACAACGCTTCGGAATACGATGCCCACCCTTCATTGAGCCAGATATCCTGCCATGACTCACAGGTAATCATATCTCCCCACCATTGGTGTGACAACTCATGCACAACCACCGGCTCTGAAAACCCAAAAGAGCTGCCTGCCATTGATGTCATGGTCTGGTGTTCCATTCCCCCACCCCAGGTGAAATTGGCATGGCCATATTTCTCTTGGGTGAATGGATACAAACCGTATTGGTCAGAAAATATGGTTAATGCCTGCGGGGTTATACCATACCGCGGCAATGAATAAGTATAAAACAGGGGAAAAACGGCATTGACAATCGGCATTGTATCCTGACCACTATTATAAACCCATTCATCATACCATACGGTATAAGCATGAATAGCTACCGAGAATAAATAAGTGACCATCGGATAGCGGACACTATAATAAAACGTATGTGTGTTGGCACTGCTGATAACAGTCGAGTCGAGGGTTCCGTTGGAAGCTACGTAATACGTGGTGTCAACTTCGATGGCAATATTGAAAGAATCAGCTTTGTCATCCATCCGGTCTTTACAGGGCCACCAGGTACGGGCAAAATATGGCTCGGACAAAGAAGAAATCATTTTGACACCATTGTAGATATCAAATGAAAAAGCCTGGAACCCGCCCTCTGTGGGATGCCCATGATAGTAAAAATCAAACTCAAACTGCTCACCGGTGTTATAGGTGGCATCGATAATAACTGTCACCACATTATTTGACCGGGTATAGCCCAGTTCTCCCGATGGGGCGATAATAGAATCAACAATCATATTATCATAGAAATCGACCTGCACGGACGTCACCCCATCTTCCGCAGCAAGCGCAACAAACTTCACATCACCATAGAGAATTTCCGTGGTATCATTTACCCGGATAAAAATATCATAGAACAAGACATCATAATTCGTCTGAGTAACATCGGCTTCATTTAACGCATAGTTTGCGACGAAATTCTTCTCGATTCGGGAAGCAACCTTGCCTTCCCAAAGTTTTTGATGAATGACTGATGGTGGCGCCTGATCCCAATCGACAGCGTCATCGGCGGCTATGGCTGCTATTACAGGGATACAAAAAGCGATAATAAGTGCGAGGAGTATCCTGGCATGCACGGTTGTAAATCTCACGAGTTCCTCCAGAAAAGAACAATTATGTACTATACTGTTGATTACATACAAAAAACTCAGAGCTGCCAGTAAACATTGAAACTATTGCGCTCCAAGTCTTATGTATAAAGGTATAAAATATACTTGTTTTGTCAAGGTTTTTACTCTTTTTCCTCTTTACCAACTATTTCTATTATTAAATACGGCATGTAAGAATCGATTATTTAGCAGGTTTATCTATTCCGAAAAAAAGAGTCGCCGTTAGTTACCTAACAGCGACCCAGCCAACAAAGTGTATGTTATCTTCTTACTTGAATGGATTCCCACAAGGTATGGGACCACTTTCAAAGAAGTAATGAACGAAATACGTCAAATCTTCGATATTCACTGTATGGTCACAGTTGAGATCACCAACAAAATATTCCGGCTCCGGTCCCGGTCCACTCTGGAAGAGGTAATCAACAAAATAGGTCAGGTCCGAAACATCAATGACCCCGTCATAATTCATATCACCATGGAACCGCCATACCCGGAACAAGAGGTCAACCTTCACCGGGCTGTTCGATGCCACGGTTGAAGTGACAAAGAAAGAATCAGGGTATTCACCAAAGAGATACCCGGTGGCATCGGCATTAATACTTACCCCTTTCGGATTTGTACCGGAGGAGTCAGAAGGTGTCATCCAGGGAACATCTTCGACAATCGCCCAATCCATACAACCGCCAAACTTGTTGTGAATTTCCAAAGCGCTCGGTGGTACCGGACCGGAATTTTCCTGAGCCGGTATCACAAAGCTGTAGCGGGAAAGATGGATTTCCGGTGTTTCCGTACCCGGAATCACCTCGTATTTCACAATCAATGTTTCAGGATTGTTGATTGCCTTCTGGGCAACGATTTCTATCGTATCAAAATACACCCCAACAGGTAAATTAAGATAAGCGGAACGGGCAATTACCAGACCGGGCGCTTCATTGGAGATAGCGGTCAGTTCAAACAAATCGGACTCATAGACCAAATCAAATGTCATCGGGTCGTCACCACCGACATTCAACACCTGGAATAATGCTGTCGGGGGATCGACACCGGCACCCATCTCACATTCATATAAAGTGAACCGGAGCGTATCGGTTGTCAGGTTTATTTGTGCCGGGTTGTCCACCAGGTGGAACTGGAATACCACCGGGAACGGCGAGTTGATAGCCTCGTTGGAATAGACCCACAAAGTATCAAAGTAATCATCACCCGCGCTGCCACCAGTTAGTTTGAACGTCACTTCCACATCCTGCGGAGCAACCCCGGAGTCAGGATTCATCGTAAAGAGACGAGGTGAATTTTCTTCAAGCCAGAAGTTCATCGTACCGGCACCGCCATTTTTGACCAGTATCGTCCGCGGGTCAACTTCACTGACACCGGTCGGCACCACGACAAAATTAAATGCGGAATCGACTTCAATAATCGGTAAGTCGGATCCAATAGATAGTGACACCATCACCGATTCAGGGCTGTTGGTGGCATTGGGATCGGAAATAACGATATAATCCGTATAATTTCCAAACGGTAAACCGGTAATATCAACCGACACCGTCACATCAACCGAATCAACACCGGATGTTGGTGACAATGACAGCCAGCTTTCACTATTCGTAGCAGTCCAGTTTAGTGTTTGTCCGCCATTGTTGTAAATAGTCAGGATTTTATCACCCGGGTTTGCGCCCCCGGCAATGGCATTGAAGAAAAACTCCGTCGGGGTAACCCCGATAACCGGTGGTGGTTCTTCTACGGTCATGGTTACTTTCACCCAGAGCGGCGAATTGTTTGCCTGTCCGGATTCTACCATGATAGAATCAATATATGTTCCTGCTGCAAGACCGATAGTATTGGGCAGCACCGTAATTTGCTGGGTAGTCGTTCCGGTAATGGGGCTGACGATAATCCAGGGAATATTTTCCACCAGGTTGAAATTGAGTGCGATGCCATCTGAGGCAACAGTGAAAGTCTGTGGTGGAGGAGTGCTCCCGTTTTCGATAGCATCAAAATGCAGCGAATCGGGGTTAACTATCAAGTTTGCCATGGAACAGGCAGTATCACGAATGACAATTCTCCCGGTCCAGTACGGTACATATTCCGCGTTACCGGTTGTTACAAACTTCAACAAACTACTTGGGCTGAACAACAATGTATCCAGCACAATAGAATCACAAACCTGCCAGTCAGATAAGGTGAAATAATAACTTGCCCAAAGCTGGCGGGTCGGGTTGGCAGTGACACCGGCGCCAAAAATAACCGCGGCGCCAAAGATAAACCGCTGGTTCGTGTTGGTCAGGTTAATATCATCGTCTTCATAGAAAAACGGACCAATATCAAAACCGGCATCAGTCATTGGTGATGCAACCGCACTATCCATCTGCAAATTCGAGTTTTCCCAGGCAAAACCCGAGGATACACCAATGATACTGTTGGCATCATCAAAAACCCATAAATCTGCCTGAACCTGCAACTGATTAGTCGTATAATCCGGAGTTACTGAAAATACTATTTCGATAGTATCGGCAGCACCAAGATCATCGGGGTCCTGAGTAAACTGTGCCTGTACAGGCAGCGCCAAAGCAAGTATTCCACACAGCAAGGTAAGGAAAAAGACATTACGAAATTTCATTATTTCGCCTCCATGCAGCTTAAATGAATTATGTGTTGTTTTTCTTCATATATAAAAGATAAGTCAATAGCTACGTGATATTTTAAGTAAATAAAAAAGTGGTGAATAAGATTATCCCGTACCAATATCGTCCCAAGCATTGAAATCAAACTCCCGTTACACGTCAACTCTTGTACCTGCCGAACCCCAGGGATTGGAGTAAACACCTGTTTTCTATCTCCTTCCCACTGAGCCACCAACTATACGATTATTTCATCATGCGTTAGTCGTAAATGAAGTCACAAGGTTGACGTCCAAAAGATCATCGACCCAACAACCACAATATAGGAAAGAATAGTACCAACTGTCAAGTCAAAATGTCGTTAGCAGTTCATTACCCCAAGAGCTGCAACGACATAAAAGATTTAACGTTCCTTCTTTCCTGTTTTTTTCGCTGTTGAAGTCGAGCGTTTTTTTGATGTACGTGTCTTTCTTTTCCGAGCTTTCTCAATCTCTTCGGCAAATATCTTCTCTAATGTGTATGATGACGGGGTAAAATCAAGCAGGCACAACTCAAAAAGTTCATCAACCCGCTCAATATACGTTAACTTGGTTTTACGGAGAATCTCTCTCGGTAAGTCCTTGACATCTTTTGCATTCTCTTTCGGCAACGCTACATGGTAAATCCCCGCGCGATATGCTGCCGAGACTTTCTCTTTAATCCCCCCCACCGGTAACACTCTTCCCCGCAACGTAACCTCGCCGGTTACCGCAATGTCATTCCGAATAGGACGTTCAGCCATGACCGATGCAATCACCAGGCAGACCGTTACCCCGGCTGACGGGCCATCCTTGGGAATCGCACCGGAGGGAAAATGGATATGAATGTCAAAATCATTAAAGTCCGAGAAATCAATACCAAGCACATCAGCTTTCGAGCGAACATAAGAATGCGCCGCCTGTATCGACTCCCGCATCACTTCACCCAGTGAACCGGTTGTGGTTATCTGCCCATCTCCCTTCATTTTCAAGCCTTCAATAAACATGAGATCACCACCGGCACCGGTCCATGCCAGCCCGGCAGCGGTTCCGATTTCGGGTGAACTGACCGCACGTTCCGGTATGTATATCGCCGGTCCAAGGAATGTTTCAAGATTCTTCTCACTGATAGTCCATGATTTTTTTGGTTTCTCTGATTTCGCCAGGGCAATCTTTCGGCAAATCTTTTCAATCTGCTGGGAGAACCCCAACAAACCGGCTTCCATCGTGTAGTTCGTAATGATTTTTGCCAGCACCTTATCGGAAAACTTAACTTCCGAACGCAACAAACCATGCTTCTGAAGCAGACGGGGAATGATATACTTTTTGGAAATGACAATCTTTTCTTTTTCGATATATCCCGGTAATTCGATAATTTCAAATCGTGGGATAAACTGCTCCGGTATCTCCTCGAATGTCCGCACGGAACAGATAAAAAACACTTTACTCAAATCAAACGGCACCCCGATATACCGGTCGAGAAACTTGGAGTTCCAGCGGGTATCGATAGCTTCCAGAAGTGCCATATTGAGAGAGGAATCGTTATCCATGTTAAAATAATCAATATCCTCTATCAACACCACCGGATCGCAGGTCCCGGCTTCCCGCAATGTTCTGATTATCTTGCCCGGCATAGCGCCAAGGAATGTTCGAGGGGAGCCTTTTAGTTCGGTCACATCGGAAATTCCTCCCACAGAAATCCGAATGAGCTTTTTCCCAAGGGCATTGGCAATGGCTTTCGCCAGCGATGCTTTCCCCGTACCGGGTGCACCAACAAGACACAGGGTAGGACCTTCGTTTATCCCTCCCATCAACTTGCGCACCGACAACCGCTGCAGGATTTGTTCTTTTAACATGACCGGTCCGTAATACTGAGAAGAAAGCACTTTGGAAGCATCAGAAATTTGATAGTCCTCCGGTTTGCATTTCCCCCAGGGCAGAGATAGTATCCAGTTCAGGTAATTCTTGGTGACACCATATTCTGCCGATGCCGGCGGTAACTGGGTGAGCCTGTCGATTTCAATATTTGCCCGGGCGACTACTTCTGCCGGTAAACCGGTCATATTTTTCATAATATGCCGAAAACGATTCGCTTCCCGTTCCTCGGAAAAATCCTCACCGAGCTGACGCCGGATTTCATATAATTGCTGCTGAAGATACTGCCGTCGCGTGGCTTCTTCTATATTCTTTTCCACATTTTGTTCAATCCTGCGGGCAGTGGCAACCTTGTTCAGTTCCGTGTTGAGGTAAAACAACAACCTGTCGTATCTCATGTTCAGATTGATCGTTTCGAGTATTTCCTGTTTTGCCGTGAGTGGAAAATGAAAGGTTGATGCCACTCGGTCGGCAAACAGTGAAGGGTCGTCCTGGTCCAGTTTCAACACGAAAAGCTGTTCCGAAGAATAGATAGGGTCAAGATGGACAATTTCATTGATAATAGACAGGACCTCGTTGATTTTGTCCTTTATCCCCCGCTTTATGGATGTCGGTGTTTGTATGTCATGGGCAATTACCGTGATAAACGGCTCACGACTCAGGATAGTATTAATAGCAACCCGACGTTGCCCTTCGATAGTGACTGAGAGCGATTCCCCCAAGCCCTTTTTATAATCACGAGGAACAGCTATCACCCCAACCTGATGAACCCCCTCTCCGTTTCCATCATCATTCGGATCAGCATTTGAAAACGAAGCTACGAACTCCTGTTTTTTTTCAAGACAGTAGTTGATGAGCCTGAGATTTTCGGGGCGTCCGACCTGAAGAGTCATAATCATACCGGGAAATAGTACTCCGGTTCGCAAGGGTAACAGCGGGTATTGTTTTTCCGTATCTGTTACAACAATCGGAATCCGGTTTTTTGATTTTATGATAATATTATCCGTTTTTTTCTGCACGCTATGCAACCTATAATTAGATAGTTCTTTTTGGCAAGGTGGCGTAAAAACAACGGAGTGTCAATTTTAATTTATACTCCCGCAAATGATTGTATCCACACCACAGCAAAAAAACAGCGGGCAGATAAAGATAATCTACCCGCCGTAGGGGGAAAGTGGACAAGGGAATTTTTTATTCCGGCAGTCAGGCAACCGCTAACCTCTCAGTTCATCGGTCCTGTCTCAGCACTGTTGACAAGACTGCGCACTTCGAAATCAGGATGGTTTTTGAGGTTTTCGACATTGATGCGGATATGAGACGGGTCTGCTTTCAACCGGTAATACCCCAATCGGTTGTTTTCAAAGACGGACCACCCATTGCCAAAACCGGCAGCGGCAACTTCATGTTTCATCCGGTAGAGATACCGCGCCTGGTTAAACCCCACCTCGAGGTCCTCCTTGTAAATCCAGCCGGATTCCCGGTGCACGCGCGACCATGCCAGCTTGGTAAAATACTTAAACGACTTGCCGGTCAGCCGAACAGGAAAGCCGTTTATCTTTACAAGATAACGCTCTCGTTCAAGGCTCCCGTCAATTTCAATCGACTCCGGCACTGTTGCTGCCACCCTTCTTACCTGGGCGGGCTGTCCATCGGTACGAATTCCCGGTTGCATATCAACCTCCTCGTTTTTATACGCTGTTAACTTTTCATTACATCTTTTCAATTTCTCTTCCCCGCTTACCACCTGCGCCAGTTGTTCGGGAGAACTGCTCAGGATATCACCAACATTCCCCAACCCTGCTTCGTAGAGAGCGGCATAGTCAGACCGCACCAGTATATCGCCAAAAATCCGGTACAACTCCCGCAACGCGACCGGTAAGCCATAGCGAAGCTCGAATGCTGTATCTTCAAGATTTTTGAGTACCGTCGCCCCCGGTTGCTTTGTCATCGCCAATCGGGAAAGACCGAGCACCAAATGAGCAGCCTGTTCACCCAATGCCATAATCTGCCCGAGATGCACCTGGAACCGCTCCTCAAGCTGCTGCACCGGTGTCATACGGCTCCATTCATACAACACCAGCAATCCTTTCAACCGGGCGGCAATGTCAAACCGAAGCGGTTCGCGCCGATGATTCGCCCCAATCAAAAAGAGAGCATCTTCTATCAGGTGGTCATATTTCTGGTAGAGCATTGCCAACGGACTATACCGGACAGCCTCATAGCGGGTGAGTATCCCCGGAGGAAGCGACCAGTCCGGCACGCTGAGCGCCAACGCTGTCCATGCTGCTGATGTTTGCGGCATATTTTTATCAAGTACCGACAGGAAATATTCCGCCTGTCGAACCGATAACCCGGTAAGAGCTGTTGCCCGCCCTTTTGCCGATGCCGTGATAACACCCCGCTCATCAATCGCTACCAGTTCCATCTCAACCAGCCGCTGAAGCACCGACTTAACATCATAATAATATTGGTCTTTTGCCTCCGAATTGACAGCAGCCCACAGGGTACGGCTCAATACCCGCGAGATGTCCGGTACTCCCGCCACCAGGCCGCTTACCACCATGTTCAACAGCCAATCCTCCAGCGGCATACCGGTAAACGCCGAAGTCACCGGCTCCTGCTGTTCCGGGGCAATATAGTTTTTCCATAAAATGTCCCGGTCAAACTCGGAAGCAGCCATAATAATAGCCCGCCCCGGTCGGTTCTCCGTGAACCCGGGACGTCCCGCCCGACCGGTCATATTGTCGAACTCCGCCCGACTCACCGGCACGAGAATAGGCTTGTTATCATAGACGCCGTTGACATACTTGACCGTTTCAAGAAACACCGTATCGGCGGGAAGGTCCACCCCCATAGCTAAAGTCGTGGTTGAGAATAATACTCTAACCTCTCTATTCACAAAAGCTTTCTCAACAACCATACGCTGATAAGAGGAAAGGTCGGCATTGTGAAATGCAACTCCCCGACTGAGTGTCTGACGCAACGTACGCAAAAGAAATGACGGCTCCTCGCCTTCCAGTGCTTTGAGCGCCGATTCTGCCGGGGACCAGTTCGTCAATGTCGCCAGCCGGAACGCATAGTCAACTGTTTCCCGACGCGATTTCAAAAAGACCAGGGTTGACTCCTGCTTTTTCCCTACCTGATGGACAAACGCTTCAAACGATTCCTCGCCGGGCAACGGAGTTGCAAACGGTTCGTCACCTTCCAGCTCATCATTGAACGAACGATACCGATACGACCCCTCTGCCGCCACCCCTCGCAGGAGGTCAACCGGACGCACAGTTTCTTCAACCAGTGTCGCCCCCAGCCAGTCAACCAGTTGTCCGGAAGCACGCTCACCATCACCAATAACAGCAGAAAGACAAATTAATGAGGGTTGATAAGTCGATGCCAGTAGCTTGGTAAGCAAGCGCTCCAGTATTGCCCCCCGGCCCGGTTCGGAGACCGTTTGAATCTCATCGACAATCACCAAACCGATATTCCCGAGAGCATCAAGGTTCGCTGTCAACAGGAGATCAAATTTCTCATAAATAGCCACCACCACATCATACTCATTGCGCGCAAACCGTTCATCATTTTCGGGATGGTCACCGGTTGCAATAAGACACTTCACTCCCAGCGATGCGTACGTTTCCTGAAAACACCGGTACTTCTGCTCGGCAAGAGATTTCAAAGGTAACAGCATGACGACTTTCCGACGTAACGTCAGTGTTCGAACCATAGCCATTTCAGCACAAAATGATTTCCCCGAACCAGTCGGGGCGGAAATAAGCATTCTTACCGGCTGTTGCTCAGGTTCGGTTCCGGTGTAAGTCAGTATTCCCTTACGTACCGCACGACTCTGAACAGGAAGCAGTTTGTCACCCTGTCGTTGTGACCAGACTTTGATAATTCTCGAAGGAATACCCCATTTTTCTAATTCCTGCAGCTTCATCTTTGCCTCATACTTTCAACATCTTGTCGTCACTTACCTCATGTGAAACTTTATATTACCCGGTTGCTCGCTATTTCTCGTAAGAGTGTAATCACCCGCAGCTTCCCCAGCCACACAGCGGACAGGTAAAACAGGTCCCCAGCCGTACCATCCCGGCGCCACAGTCAGGACAGGTGGCAGCATTCATATAACAACAGGTCTCATCCGTACCACCCTCATCACTCAACCATGCCGTATTGTCATATCCGGCAGTATCATGAGTGACGGTTACACCGGTCTGCTCCGTAGTATTATCCATATCAATGTGCGCCATACCTACCTCCTTGTGATTATTGTTTTGCTCTTTAATCGGCTCAAAACTATAATACTGCACATTTGTGCCCCTGTCAAGCAGAAAATGTATTTTTGTCCTCACCCCTTATTGAAGGGCTATAAGCAGAAACGTAACGTATTGAGATTCACTTGATTACGATAAAAAGCCGAACCAGCCTGTTTAGCAGCCGGTTCGGCGCAACAAACAACATGAGGATAAACATCCCTCTCTGCTGCCGGACTTACTCATCCAGTTCAAACTCGACAGTATAGGTAACCGGTACTACCACCGGGTAACCGTTTTGAATCCCCGGACGATACCGACATTTGTATGCCGCTTCCAGTGCCGCTTCATCAAGCGATGCAATTCCCGATGAAACATACACCATTGCCCGGATAACGCTCCCTTCTTCATCAACCACTGCCCAAATGACCACTTTCCCGGTCAACCCGGCTTGCTCTGCAAGAGACGGGTATTTCGGTTTATATTCATATATCATCACCGGGATACGTTCCACTTTCACAAAGTCACCCGGTTGCAGTTCGCTTGCCGATAAAGGGGGAACATATTCCCCGCCTTTTCCCCTGCCCTCAGGGATTCCCAAGCCGCCGCTATCGCTGAACAAGTCATCCCATTCATTAATAACTGCCAAATCTTCCCTCGAAGCAATTTGTACATCCGGGTCAAACAACTCCTCATCCGGAACCGGGACAGGGATTCCCACCTCGCCGGCAGGTCGTCGAATACCATTGCCAAAGTCAGGTATTTCATAGGTGATATTGATTGGAGGTGGTATTGATATCACAATCGATGTATCCAAAGAAGTATCAATTATTACTTTCTCTACATCGGGGACAACTACCTGCGACACCACCACGACCATAGCAATGAACAACACCACAAACCCCATTCCCAGCAGCATGTGACATTGGTAAGTTGCTTTTAATTCATACGCTCCGTATGGGAGGTATAACAGATTTTTCTCCCGGTTCAACAGTACCATACTTCACCCCTTCCTATGCGTATGACGATTCCAGGGTAAAAAAGTGGGGATAGCGTGCTATTCGGGGCGTGTTGAAAAAGGTATTTCGTCCATGTTATGATGATTTCCTCTTTGGCGGATTTACCATAACATGCTCAAAATAATATTTTTTACTTTATACCAGGTCAGCCCGCACAGAAAGGAAACATAAGTCAACACTTCTTTTCCAGTCGCCCTCTCTTGCTGCCCTATATACTAAACGGATAAACAGATTTTTTGTGTAATGCGATTTCATAGATAACACTAACCCCCCGGCACAAAAGTACATGGGGGGTTATGGGAATTTGTAAACTATATGATTACTGATCCAGATCAAACTCGACTTTATAGACCACCCACACCGCAATCGGGCGTCCGTTTTGAATAGCAGGCTTATAGATACATTTATACGCCGCCTTGACAGCAGCCTCATCAAGGGATTCTGTTCCAGATGATTTTGCCACCATGGCTTTTTTCACAGTACCGTCTTTATCTACCAGCGCCTTGACCCACACAACTCCGGTAATACCGGCTTGTTCAGCAAGTCTCGGGTACACTGGTTTTTGCTCTTTAATCATCTGCGGTTCAACTTCGTGAGCTACGAACTCATCAGGAGCAGGGAGATAATCTTCATCCTGAATATCGACCACGATTTCACCGCCGCCATTATCGGATGCGGTAATATCGGGAGCCACAATTTCCGCTAACTCATCACGGGTAGCCAGCACGACATCTTCATCAAGCACTTCGTCATCAGCAACCGGCTTCGGAATACCGACTTTCGGGGCAGCAACATTGGGCTGATTCACTTTTACCTGTGGTGGTTTTTTGGCGATACTCGGTGGAGGACCCAGATCGGCAACTGTTTTGATAACCACAACCGGAGCATCAGCACCTTCATTATCTCCCATTGACGAAATGACCCAAGCCGTTACGAGGATGAGTGCGACAAAGGCAGTGGTAATCAATGTTCCCATCAGGAAATTGCGTTGGTATTTGGCTTTTAGCTCATACGCACCATAGGGTGAATAGAGTGCACTGCTTCTCACCTTCATTACGACTCACCTCTTGCAAGGGCAGCTTGTAACGCTGCGGCAATTATTCTGTCATCTTTTTCCGACCATTCACCCATCGCATAGCGATAGGAGAATTTGCCGTCTTCTTTCGTAAGTTCCGAGACTTTTTTACCCAGTTTATCCGCCAGGTATTGGTTCCACGATCGCTCAATCATATCAATCTCGTCGAGAATATTCACCATGTCCGCATACTTTGCTTTCGGGTGAATAAGAATAAGCGTGTTCAGTTTCGGGTTTGCCCGGTTCTGCTCCATCAGAAGTCCACGCAGAGTATCGGGCCAGAACTTGTACACGGCCGTATCGGGCTTATCCGGTGCAGAGGGTAACAACTTGGGCAGGTTTTCAGGAGACGGGGTTCTCAGGTTCCAGAAAAAACGACCTTCTTCGTCAACACGGATGGTCAACAGGTTCGATTCTTTCACCTCGATTTCCTGGTTCTCATCAACAGGCGGCAAGTTAATTTCCATAGCCTGGGGCATAGCAAATACCGTTGTCACCATATAGAAAATAAGCAGCAAGAAGGCGATATCCACCATCGGCGTCATGTCGATACGTATTGCAACACGACGTTTTTTTCGGCGTAATCCTTTTTTCCCGCCTTTCGGTTCCCGTTCTACTACTTCTCCAGCCATGTATCTATGTCACGCTCCTCTCGGATTATATCCTCTACTATTAGTACAATCAATCAGCCGTTTTATTCCAGACCAGTTCCTACATTTATGTTGTTTTATCAACTTCCTTATCAGTGATAATAAGGAACCTCTGCAGGTGGTTTTCCTGCATGGATTTCATCACATCCTGCATGACGCCAAAACTGGCTCGCCGGTCTGCTTTGATGACAATCAATGCTTTTAAGTTCTTTGCACGCGCTCGGTTAATTTCACTGGAGACGGTATATTTATCACTCGTACGCACCACACGAACAGTGGTTGTCACGTCACGTCCTTCAATATTGATAGTCGCCTTTTCGACATAATCAACATAGATGGAATCATATTTCGTAATCGTGATATTGATAATATCCTTATCCGGTAATTCGATTTGAGAATGCGATGTCGGTAACTCAACCGCCTTCGCTTCCGGTGGCTTGAACTGGGTCGTCGCCATATAGAAAATCAACAGCAGAAAGGCAATATCCACCATCGGCGTCATGTCGATACGTATTGATACACGCCGTTTTTTTCCAGCCATCGCTTAGATTCCCTGTTTTGCCTTCAAAATTTGTAAAATCTCAAACGTAGCTTCATCAGTGGTATAGTTAAAGGCATCTACTTTGTTGACAAAGAAGTTATAGTAGAAAATACCCAGAATACCAGATGTCAGCCCACCGGCAGTATTTACCAGCGCTTCGGAAATACCGGTTGCCAACTGGGTAGCATCAATAACACCACCCTCAACATTACCGGTAGCGGCAAACGCACGAATCATGCCGATTGTCGTACCCAACAATCCTACCATCGTAGCAATCGAGGCGATCGTTGAAAGAGCAATCAGGTTCCGCTCAAGCAGTGGTCCTTCCAGCGCATTGGCTTCTTCAATCGCAGCCTGAGTGAGCTGGATTTTCTTTTCCGGATCATAAGCAGGGTTGTCTTTTACTTCCCGATACCGTTCAATACCGGCACGCAATACGTTAGCAGTAGTGCCACGCTGTTTGTCACATGCAGCCAACGCACCATCATAGTCATCATTTTGAATCAAGGTAACCAGTTTTTTGAAAAATACCTGGACAGAGCCTTTTCCTTTCGCTACCCGGTACAGAGACAAATAACGCTCAATCACGAATACGATAAGCATTACCAGAATCATGATAAGCAATACAACCAACGGTCCACCTTTGTAAATGGAGTGAACAATTGGATTTTCCGATGTACGGAATACTCCATACCACAGACCAAATCCGATAGCAAAAGCTACGATTGCGTTAAGCGCTACAAAGATCGTCTGTTTAACCACTTGAAGAGTCCTCCAACTTAAAATATATCAACAACATTTCTATTCACTTATATCTCAGAACCTTTGGCAGCCACCAGAATAAACGCTGCCAATGAAATAATTACTCCCCATGAGAGCGAATCAAGAAACACACCCACATTGTATCCATCGCCAAGGCTGGAATACATTGTTGCAGCATCGAAGCTATAGTCTCCACCAAAGAACGACAGCACCAACGCCACGACAAACAGAATCAACGGAATCCAGTTATACCGTAAAATCTTTTTCAGTTTCAACACCCGCTCATCAGGGTCGCCTTTGCCGCCATATAACCCGATTAAGGTGTAAATTGGCAGGGCAATACAAAGCAGGATGTATACAAGAAAGACAATAACTGTCAGCAACAGGGCAAAACCGGAGGAAAAAACATACGAGCCCAGAGAACCGATAGATATGATTGCTCCAATTGCCGAAACACGGTCATACTCTTTATAGTATTTCTTTTTGGCAACATATCCATGAATGATTTCTTCGGTAACCCCCTGCTTTTCGCTTGTAACACTTGCTCTTCCTCCACTACCGGTTGTAGCAGCGGCAGCCATGGCGGCAGTATCAACGGGAGCTGCTTCCTGTTGTGCTCCTGCTGTTGTGGTATCAAGAGCAGAGCCCATAACTGCGGCAAGGCTATCGGTAAGTGAATCCGCCGGTGTCGCCGCAACCATGGCACTGTCAGCCGGGGTTTCCGTTATCTTTGCCGTTTCTTCTATCTCATTATAGACAGCAAACCAGGGCATAAACAATGACGCAAAAATAACAACACATGCTATCGAGAGAACGATTTTATCAATTAACGTTACCCGTTCCTCAAGCAGTGTACACTCTTCTCGTATCTTTGCGCCTTTTTTACGTCGTTCAATTACTGAATCAACCCATTTTTTCTTCTCAGCTTCCGACTTGAAGAGATCCTTGGGTTTGCCCGGGAACACCTCAAAGCCGATATAATGAAACCGCTCATCTTCGGAAATATTCCGCTTTATTTCCGTCTTTTTCTCGGCTTTTGTTGCGGTGTTGCTATTCTTTTCTTTATCAGGCATCCAGTCTCCTGTAATGATATATATAAACGTGTTCGTTGAACTTAGAACTCATATTCGGTATCATCCCGCCCTTTAAGGCACTCTTGGTTTGTAGGATCACATTTAATACATTTTTTATACCATGTGTTGGCATTCTTGAAGTCGTCCTTCTGAGCCAGTTTCTTATCCACTGCCCGTAAATGATAACACTGGGCAATCCAAAGTACAAGAGCAGGGTCGTCTGCGCAAGGTCCGGAATTATCTTTTTGCAGGCAGGAGTATGCTTTTTTCAGATATTTCAAGGCTTTTGTATAATTTTTATTACAAATCCCGCCGAAATAAGCATATCCAAGCGATTTCAACGCATCACAGCTATTCGGGTCAACGGTAAGTGCCTGCTCGTAATATTTCACCCCTTTGGCACAATCAGTAAGCTGGTACAGGTAAGTATTCGCAACCATCAATATTGCCTTGAGGTCATTTGGTTTGAACTGCAAATACTGATCCATAAATTCGGCAGCTTCCTTGAACAGTTCTTCCGGTTCAGCGGCAGTTTCACCACTACCTTCATCAAGCTCATCCCCAAGGTCACCCTCACCGGCATTATCGCTGGCACCGTTTGCCAGGTTCAAAGCGGCATAGCTGGCATTTTTAAAAATCGAAGCGTTGGTGGAGTCAATACCCATCTCGATTCTTTTCTTATAGTACTCAAGCGCCTGGGCATAGCTCTGCATGGAGTGGTAGGCAACTGCGATATTCTGCAATACCCGCTTCTGATTGGGATTCACTTCCAGCGACTTTTTATAATACGTGACCGCTGTCGCATAATCTCTTCCCGGTTTTCGATAGTAGTAACTGTATCCCAGCAAACGGTATAGCTCTGCTTTGCTGACACGGGACTTGTAATTCTCATCCTGTTGAGCCGCCCATTCAATATGCTTTTTCAGCATCTCAGCAGCTTTTTCATACTGCTTGGTCCAAAACAGCGACTTGCCGTAGTAAAAATAGATATCTTTCGGTACGTATGGAATAGAAAGCACTTTTTCAAAATAGTTGGCAGCTTCTTCAAAACCGGAGAGATTGACATAAGACATTGCCAGTTCAAAAAATACCCGCACATGAGCAGAATCCGGCTGGGCGTTGGAAAGCTCCAGATACCGACGATACGAACCGATTGTCTCCTTGAAACGCTCTACCCGGTCTTTCCCGCGCGCCGAAAGAGCAGCTTTGAAATATATTTCACCCGCTCTTCTCCATGCCGGGGCATGAGTGCTGTCCTTGGACAAGACAGTACGCAGCTTTTCAAGAGCGCAGTTATAATCCCGCATTTCAAGACAGGCTTCCGCCCAGTGGAAATAAACCTCAAGACTTGCAGTATCTATCTGCAAAGCTTTTTCATACTCGGATATCGCCAGCGATGGCACCCCGCCATAAAAATTGGCATCGCCAAGGTTAATATGGTACTCAGCATTATCGGGATCACCAATGAGTGCTTGTCGGAAAGCCAGGTCCGCTTCCTGGTATTTCCCCTTTTCCATCATAACCAGCCCGTAGCCATTTTCGAACATGTATTTCATGTCCTTTTTGGCTTTTTTCCTGCCTTTTTCCATCACTTTCTCGGCTTCGTCAATCTCACCTAACTTCAGGTAGCACAAGCCAAGATAGTATAACGACTCATAATGTTTTTTCTTCTTTTTCAGAGCTTTCTGAAACTGGTCACGTGCTTTTTCATACTCGCCTTGATTGTAATAAATCCTGCCGAGCATGTAGTAGTTATAATGGTATGATTTATCCAACTCGATTTCCTGTTGGAGCAGGCTAATCGCTTTGGTGGTGTCACCAGCTTTCAGGGCATCGGCTATGGTTTGCTTTAATTCTTCGGCTTGCAGCACTGAAAATATCATTACTATTACCAGCGCACATAATCCAAATACTCGTGTTGTCGTTCGTTTCATCTTCATTATGACTCATCCCCTTACGGGCTTTGCAAATAAGCACCTATTAATATGACTGATTACCATAAAGTCAAGCGAATTATTTCCATTCTATAACTTGGTTTTTCAACAATATGTTTCCGGTTACGTTTCCTGAACAGCAGCGGTGCATTGTTCCACTCGTAAGAAAAAATATAACAAGGTGACAACAGCCACAATCAGCCGAATCGTCGGTGATAATACCGAGGTAAAACCTATCTGAATGTACAATCCTGTCAAAAGCATAATCACCGCCGAAAATAAGTTCAACAAACGGGTAATTATTTCCATTTCCCCTACCTCCCTTTCAATTATACAGTTTACAATCAAAAAACTTCCATAGCGGTAAGATGGTGGGCACGGCAACACACAGCATAGTTTATTACAACAATCATGCCAACTATTGATGTGACAAATTGTTAGGGTCGTTTTCGCATTGTCGCACAACCTCATAAGAAAAATCCATTTCATTAATAAAAAGATGGAGAAAAAAATAAACGCAGAACCTGCGCCACCTGAATTGGTCTATTTTTCAAGAATATGGATGCTATGGTATTATATACGTATGACTTATACGAAAAACAGGATAAAAACGAGATTTATCACCATTTATAATCTATTCGTATCTTTCCACTACTTATGAATATGATATTAGTTAGTCCGCCATAAGAGACTGGTTGTCCATCATACGTTATGGCAGGATAAAAAAGCATTTGCTGCTTCAAATCTCGTATTATTTGACGATGTGCTTTATCCAGTTTACTGAAACGTCTAATCTCAACCTGTTCCGATGAATCCACCACGATAAAGGCACTGATAGTGTCATGATAAAACATTCTCCTGTTTATCACCTGGTACACATCACCGGGTAATTTACGCGGCAATGGTTTCTGCATCAATCCCACCGTGTCAGGAATAAGTTGCACCCGGGCTTGTTCTAATGGTGACAAGGAATTAATCCGCTCCGCTATCCACGGTGTTGTGGGGTAATCAAGCTGAGGAAAATACGACACAAGCAGGAAACAGGTCGATGCTACCGGCTGGTTGTTAACAGTTGCCGGTTGGTATTCCGCCCACAGGGAAGCGGACTTGGTTGTTTGAGTGTATGACGGTAATGTGGAGCGAACTTTCTGTACATCAGTCGGCTTTCCCTCTTTATCAAGCTGAAGCTTCAACAGTACAAACGGATATATGCTGCTGGAATCAATCGCTTTCCTGTTACAGAAATACTTGGGAAACATCACCAGTTTTGGAGGGTTTATATTATTCAAGTCGTACGCATAAAAATATAGTCCCCGGTCTTTTATCTCCCCAAGGGAATCGACCGGAAAAACAAAGGCGGGATATTTTCGTGCCGGCTGAAACGTTATGATAACCGGCAACCGGGCGTTTGTTTTTTTGCCGTTCATGGCAGCCGGCGTAAAATGTACCGAACGGAGATACGGCTCAACATATTGAGCAAATCGTGTATCCTGACTGTCTGCTGGTTGTACCTGTTCCGGGACACCTGAGTTATTGATAGCAATAATCATGGTGACTTGTCGTTCATACGTTGTGTAGGGCGGGTTTGACGGTGGGGTAAACCGGTACGGCATGTTATCCGGTACGGGCAACACGAAACCAAAATACGACGGCAGTTCCCCTGCATATCCAAATGAGAGAGCACTGAGGAAAATAATACCTGTCAGTATCCAACAATATCGTCTCATAACTTGTAATACTCCGATTTTATAGTTCTCTTTCCTGTATTTATTATACAAATTCACTATGTTTGAAAAAAGATAAAAGATAACACAGAAATACCAGGTGATACACACTTCATATCATGTTGAACATTAGCCGACAATTTTTAAGCAATATTTTCTCCTCGTGGGTGGCGTATCTCGTTCGTATGGGTATCACGTTCTTTTTTGTTCCGTACGTTATTCACACCCTTGGAGGAGAACGGTATGGTATCTGGGTTATCATTTTTCAAACAGTCTTTTATTTTTCCTTTTTCGACTTGGGACTAAGTACCGCTCTGACCCGGTTTGTTTCCCGCTTTCTCAGCAAGCACGACTACCGGCAAATCAACAAGGTACTCAACACCAGCAACCTGATTTACCTGGTGCTTGGTATCCTGTTGATGGCTGGTGTGTATGTATTTGTGAAACTGTTCTTCCACTATTTCAAAATCACCGATCCGGCATTAGTCGATGAAGGCGCTACCGCCCTGTTGATTCTGGGGATATTCCTTGCCTTTAATTTTATTGCTCGTTCATTCGGTGACAGCCTTGGTGCTTTTCACCGGTATGATATTGCCAATGTCCTCAACATCTCCGAAGAAATAATCCGCACCTTGCTGATGGTATTCTGTTTGTGGCAGGGATATAGTTTGATTGCCCTGGCATCGGTCATATTAATAGTATCTGTATTGAAACATATCCTCTCTACGGTCATTTTACTCAGGCTTCATCCGCAGGTCGTCTTTTCGTTCCGCAATTTCGATTATCACACCGCCCGCATGTTGTTTACGTACTCAAAAATCGCCTGGGGCATTTCCCTGTGCTGGCTGGTATTGTACAATACGGATACATTTTTACTGGGGCTGATGAGTTCTCCCCTGGCAGCGGCAATATATTACCCGGGAGCGCAACTGATGCGTCCTCTTCGCAATGCCATAAACGCTATTGCTGTCCCGCTGCTTCCGGCGGTCTCACACATTAACGAGACAAGAGAACGAGCCGACATTCAGCGTATTTATTTCAAGGTTGTCCGGTACGTGTCATTTTTTGCGTTTATCGTTACTGCTGGTGTGTTGATTTATGCCGATGACTTTGTGCAACTGTGGCTCACTCCGGAATTTTCACAAACTGCCGTGATTATGAGGATTCTTGCGTTGGGGACCGCCTTACTACTCCCACAAATAGCAGGGAATGCCATTTTGTTTGCTATTGAACAGCACCGGAAATTGTTGTTGGTACTATTGTGTGAATCGGTGATAAAACTGGTCCTGTCCGTTATTCTTATTCGCATGTATGGTGTTATCGGCATGGCATTGGCAACTGCTCTTCCACAAATCCTGCTATTTACAACATTATACCCCTATCTCATGGCTGATGCGTTGGGAACGTCGTATCATCGAATAATGAAAACTATTGCGGCATCATCTCTCCCGGCTATACTCGGGGCAATACCGGCAGCGTTTCTTATGCGATATATTTTCCCCCCACATAATTTTGGTATCTTTTTTATCAATGTTGGTGTTGTCCTTCTTGCCGGTGGTGTTATCAGTTATTACCTGTCTGACAAGGATGACCGGTTGCGATTGAAAGATTGGTTCCGGCAGATAGCAGTTAACAGGTAAACAACTATTCTCGCAAATGCACTTTTTAAGGTTGATTATATATTATCCCGCTTGTAGTTTTGTCTATAGTAACGTTAATCATTTTTCAGAGTATCAACATTATGTATGAACTTGCATACCTGCAGGACCTGGTCATTATTCTCATTTTCGGAGTAATCATTGTTACAATATTCCATAAATTAAAGCTCCCCGCCATAGCAGGTTTTATTTTCTCAGGAGTGCTGGTTGGTCCGGAGGGGCTGGGGTTAATCGGTGATATTCACAAAGTTGAAATCCTTGCTGAACTGGGAGTCGCTTTACTGCTTTTCAGTATCGGGCTGGAGTTTTCACTGGCAAAGCTCAAACGCCTTTGGAAACTGGTTGTTGCCGGCGGCGCTTTACAAGTCGGGCTGAGTATAATTATTGCTTTTGCTATTTCAAGATTTTTCGGTGTCCCTCATAACTCCGCCATATTTGTCGGTTTCTTAATTGCATTATCAAGTACCGCTATCGTCATGCGGGGACTGCAACAGCGTGGGGAAATAGATGCTCCTCATGGTCGTTTGATTTTAGGAATATTGATATTTCAGGATTTCAGCGTCATTCCGATGATGCTCACTATCCCGATTCTTATCGGCGCCGAAGTACCGACAAAAGACAGCGCTTACCTGTTTACTTTCCTGCAGGCGATAGGAATAATAACAGCAGTCTTATTTGCCGCCCTGGTGATTGTCCCCCGCATACTGAACTTTGTCGCCAAAACCAGGCAAAGACAACTATTTATTCTGACAGTTTTTCTTATATGTATAGGTACGGCGTGGTTGATAACAAGTTCGGGAGCTTCTCTTGCTATCGGAGCCTTTCTGGCAGGTTTGATTGTCGCCGGGAGTGAATATCGACATCAGGCTATGTCTGATTTACTGTCTTTCAGGGAGGTTTTCTCAAGTATCTTTTTTGTCTCGATTGGTATGTTACTGAATCCGACAGTCATCATGGAAAATATTTTCGTAATTGTAGTGATTCTCGTAGCTATCCTGATTGGAAAATTCCTGATAGTTTTTATTACCGCAAAAATAATGCAAATGTCGCTGAGAGTTTGCCTGATGGCTGCTGTGGCTTTAGCCCAAATCGGCGAGTTTTCTTTTGTGCTTTTGTTTGCCGTTCAGGGAAACGACTTTATTGATAAGACACTGGAAAGCAGTCTAATTTCAGCCGCAATTCTCTCCATGTTCATTACCCCGTTTGCCATGTCACTCGGTCCTCGTCTGGCGGCGGGCATTGGAAAGCTGCCTCGTTTGAACAAGCTCCTCGAAGTACGAATGACAGAAGATGCTGTTGACGCTGTCAGCACCATGCACAATCACATAATTATCGGAGGATACGGTTTTGCCGGGAGAGAGCTTTCCATAGCCCTCGAAGATATTGGCATTCCACATGTTATTGTCGACATCAATATAGAAAACACACGGAAAGCTTCAAAAGAAGGAAAAACCGCTTTTTTCGGTGATGTTACCAGCCCGGATGTCCTTACAAAACTGGGAGTGGAACACGCCAGCGAGCTGGTGCTTCTTGTAAACGATCCGAATGCAGCGGAGCAGGCAGTGCGCGTGGCAAAGAAATGTTCACCGAACCTGCATATAGTAGTACGTACACATTACCTGATTGATATTGGACCAATTCTGGCTGCCGGTGCTGATGATGTCGTATCGGCGGAGCAGGAAGCAGCCGTTGAGATAACATCACTGGTGCTGAACCGGCATAAAATTCCCACTCAACAAATTATCGAAAAAAGTCAACAAATCCGTTGCCAGACAGAAGAGGATTCCTCACCGGGGTAATTGTTTCATGATGAACTTTTTATTTCATCACTATCAATCTTCCTCATAGCGGCGCTGTATACGGGCTAACACATCCGGGTCTGCCAGCGTTGTCGTATCACCGAGGAGTTTACCGGTGGCAATATCCCGTAAGAGACGTCGCATTATCTTACCGGAACGAGTTTTGGGTAATTCGGGAGCGTTGATAATACGTTCGGGTCGTGCAATGGCTCCGATTTTGCGGGCAACAAAATCTCTTAATTGCCGGGAGATTATATCATCAAACGTTGTCTCTCCCCCAAGCGTAACAAAAGCAACCAGACACTGCCCTTTGAGTTCATGCGGGATTCCCACCACCGCCGCTTCCACTACGGCATTGTGTTCCACCAGAGCAGATTCAACTTCCATCGTGGAAATTCGATGCCCAGCGGTATTGATAACATCATCAACGCGCCCCAGTATCCAAAAGTATTTATCCTTGTCTATTTTCGCCCCATCTCCGGGGAAATATATTCCATCCCACTTTGACCAGTAGGTTTCTATAAATCGTTTTCTATCACCCCATATTCCCCGTAACATTCCGGGCCACGGCTTCGTAATCGCAAGATACCCGCCACCTTCTTTAATTTCTCTGCCCTGTTCATCAAGTATTTTGGCTTCGATTCCCGGAAACGGCCGGGTTGCAGAACCGGGTTTGGTAGCGGTAACACCCGGCAAAGGAGTAATGAGTATATGCCCGGTTTCCGTTTGCCACCAGGTATCAACAATGGGGCATTTTTTATTCCCGATATGTTCATAGTACCACATCCAGGCTTCGGGATTAATCGGCTCACCGACTGTGCCAAGCAAACGCAACGTGCTCAGGTCATGTTTCCGTGGAAATTGCTCACCCCACTTCATAAAAGCACGGATAGCAGTAGGTGCCGTGTAGAAAACAGAAACGCCGTAATCTTCAACAATTTGCCAGAAACGATCTTTGTCGGGCCAATCCGGCGCTCCTTCGTACATAACCTGTGTCACTCCCATCGCCATAGGACCATACACGATATATGAATGTCCGGTAATCCAACCGATATCGGCAGTACACCAGAAGACATCATCACCTTTGACATCAAACACATACTTCGTTGTAGCGTACACACCGGTTAAATATCCCCCGGTAGTATGCATGATGCCTTTTGGTTTTCCGGTTGTTCCCGAAGTATACAAGATGAAAAGCGGGTGTTCACTGTCAACAGAGACAGGGGGGCAGTGAGCATCGGCTTCCTGCATCATGCGATGATACCAATGATCGCGCCCTTCCTTGAAACGCAGCAAGAAATCCCCACGCTTGATAATAATCACATCGGTAACCGAGGGACATTCATTCAGAGCAACATCAGCATCATGTTTCAATGGAATAATCTGCCCTCTTCGATATCCACCATCAGCCGTGATAAGCAGCTTGGCTTCCAAATCCAGAATACGGTCACGTAATGATTCAGGAGAAAACCCACCAAAGACAACTGAATGGATAGCGCCAATTCGGGCACAGGCAAGCATGGAAATAACCAGTTCCGGTATCATCGGCAGGTAGATAGCAACACGGTCTCCCTTGCGAATACCCAAACTCTTTAGTACGTTTGCAAATTTACAGACCTGCTTATACAGTTCATAATACGTCAGCGTTCTCCTGTCGCCGGGCTCGCCTTCCCAGATAAATGCCGCCTGGTTCTTGCGTCCTTCCTCAATATGTCGGTCAAGGCATGACTCGGTGACATTCAGTTTACCGCCCACGAACCATTTTGCATCGGGAGCTTTCCACGTCAATCCTTTTTTCCACTTTTTCTTCCATACCAGTTCCGAGGCAAGGTTCTCCCAGAACTTCACATAATCTTTTTTTGCTGTAGTATATATTGATTTTTTCGCATTCGCCTGCCTGGCAAAGCTGCTCGATGGTTTGAATTTCCGTTTTTCTGTCAGCAAGGTATCGATAGTGGCTGCTTTTGTTCCTTTTTTAGATAGCATGGTATTCTCCAGTCAATACGGATTCTTTCTATCTATATTATATAAAAACAGGCATGTTTGAAATCAACAATTATCGTGTGGGCTTTATCAGGAGAAGATTGATGAGGGAACCATACTACAGGAGTCATGTACTCCTGACCATGATAACAAGATACATCAGGGCAGATATAGTGACCTGCCCAAGATGTGAACACGCCTTATTGCGATACCTGCTCTGAAACAATCCGCAACGTATCACGGGCAATCATCAGCTCTTCGTTAGTGGGAATTACCAGCACTTTTACCCGGCTGTCGGTTGATGATATTTCCGTTTCCTCTCCTTTCACCGCAGCATTCTTTTCGGTGTCAATTTCAAGTCCAAGGTAATCCAACCCTTCACAACTCTTTGCTCGCACATCGGGGGCATTCTCCCCCACCCCTCCGGTAAAGACCAGGGTGTCAAGCCCGCTCATTGCCGCCGAGTAAGCACCAATATATTTTTTCAGACGGTAGCAAAATACATTGAATGCCAGTTGTGCCCGTTTGTTACCGCTGTTTGCCGACTCAATTATTTCCCGGACATCGGAAGAAACCCCGGAGATACCAATAAAACCGGAATGTTTGTTCAAAAGGGTGTTGGCTTCATGGAGAGAAAGCTCCTCACGAGCCATGATATGCAGGATAATCGCCGGGTCCATATCACCGGAACGGGTACCCATCAGCAACCCCTCAAGCGGAGTAAATCCCATCGAAGTATCAATAGATACCCCGCCGTCAATTGCCGCCACCGAGGCGCCGTTTCCAAGATGCGCCGTAATTAACTTCATTCCTGACAGCGGTCTCCCAACCATCGCCGCCGCCCGTTCACTGACGTACCGGTGTGACGTACCATGAAACCCGTACCGGCGAATCCCATATTTTTTATACAGGAGATACGGGATACCATAAATGTAAGCATAATCGGGGATATGATGATGAAACGCCGTATCGAACACTGCTACCTGAGGAATGCCCGGCAGTGTTTTCATACAGGCGTTGATACCGCGGATATTATGCGGATTGTGCAGAGGGGCAAGCTCTATCAGTGAACGCAACTCCGACATGAGTTCCTTTGTAATCAATACCGACTCGGTGAATTTTTCTCCACCGTGGACGACCCGATGACCGACTGCCTGAATTTCCGAGCGGTCCGAAATGACTCCATGATTTTTTGACATCAAGATGGATACGACATATTCAATGGCAACAATATGATCGAGAATTTCCGCCGTTACTTTCGTCTCCGGACGGTCATACGGTTTATGAGTCAAGACGGATGCCGACATTCCTATTCGCGCGACATTTCCCTTTGCCAGCGCAAGTTCCTGTTCCGTGTCGATGAGCTGATATTTCACCGACGAGGACCCACAATTTATAACGAGGATTTTCATTTGGTACATCTCCCTAACCGAACTGAATCAAGCGCCGGTTTACTCTTTCTTGATTTTGTTACCCTCTTCATCATATTCAAAAAATCCCTTTCCTGTTTTCACTCCCAGGTGCCCGGCACGTACCATTTTCCGAAGCAACGGACAAGGATTGTATTTATGTTCCGACAACTCCCGCAGGAGGTTTTCCATCCATGACATGACTACATCCAGTCCCATCATATCGGCAAGGGTCAGCGGTCCCACGTTAAATCCGAATCCGAGTTTCATTGCCCGGTCGATATCTTCAGCAGTAGCTACCCCCTCCATCAATACATGCATTGCTTCATTGAGCAACGGAACAATAATCCGGGTAGTAACATAACCGGGATATTCATTGACCGTGATATATTCTTTGTTGAGCAACTGGGCGAAGGCAACCGCTTTCTCGAATGTTTCCTCATCGGTTTTCAATCCTTTCACAATCTCAACCAAGGGGATTTTGGTAACCGGGTTGAGAAAATGCATACCGATGATTTTTTCCGGTCGTTCTGTGGCGGCGGCAATCTCGGAAATGGAAATAGTCCCGGTATTCGTAATCAGCAAACAATCAGGCGGACAAAGTGAATCCAGTTTCGCAAATAAGCTCTGTTTCTTCTCAAGATCTTCGGGTATCGCTTCAATAACAATTTCCGCTTCATCGGCAAGGGTAAGGTCAGAAGATGGTATAATCCGGGCAAGAATTGCCTTTTTGTCCGACTCGGTGAGTCCCCACTTGGTGATTTCCCTGTCCATAGCCTCGGCAATTCCCCGTACTCCCCGCTCTGCCAGCCTCATCGTTTTATCAATCAGCAAAACCTCATTACCTTCACTGGCAATAGCTTCAGCCAACCCCTGCCCCATGACACCGGCACCAATAACTATTATTTTCGGTGTTGCCATTTATCATATCCTCTTTCAAATAAGAAGTCTCATCTATATGTTAAAGTATCGACAAATATAAATGCTTCTTGGAGTTGAGCAATCGAATTTATATATTATAAGGTAGTTTTTTGGGACATTTGGAAGTCTATTGCGTACAAAAATTAAACAATACAGTGTCGAATACAGAGAATTATGCTCTGCTGCAAAGATAATATGTTACGATGAAATACTTTCCCCATGACACTGACTGACAATAAGGAGTTTTTATGCGTAGAATAGTGCTGTTGCTTTTCGTCATAACCGCCATACTTGCTGTTTCCCACGGACCGGCACAAGCCCGAATCAGTAAGGTTGCCCGCAAGTATAATGTCTTCCAGATATACGGTACGTATGCCACCCCTCACGGCAGCTATGACCAACTTGGCTCAGTACCTCTCACCAGCTATATGGGTGCCCTCAGACAACTCGATGCCGACCTGTTTCTCAATGGTACTTATTCTCTCGGTGTTGATTACGGCACCCTGTATAACAGGCATATTCTGGCAACTATCGGGTTTCATTTTACCGAGCATAATGTCCAGGACCATATCGAGCTTAGGGTCGATGGCGTATTAGTACGGTACAATTATTATCAGTATGATATCGAGTTCAATATGAACTATTACATGCTCGACCTTGCCAACAGCTTCTGGTCACCATATCTCGGAGCCGGTGTTCAGGCCGGTTTGACTTCGTTATCGGTAAAACGGTTCGATAACGAGTCCGATATCAAGTTTGCCGCCAGTGTCAATTTCGGCGCTGACTTGAAAATATTCGGAAATAAAAAGGGATTCGTTACCCTGGCATCGATGAATAATTATAATTTGTTCGGTTCTGACAACCGTCCCCAATACCTGAATATCGGTATGGCTTTGAGATACTTCTTCCGATAAAAGGAAAAACGATAACGGAGTGTACTACATGAGACAATACCGTATCCTGGCATTTTTTGCAGTTTTTTCAATAATTGTATTACTCACTTCCTGTGGCGATGACAACCCGCCAAACGGTCCAACTCAAAAGACCTCGATAGTTGCTGTCAACGGCTTATATTATAAAGGAACGATGGGAGATAGTACATTCAACCAACCACTCGAATTTACCGTAACTGATGACAAGGGGAATCATTTACCCAACCAGCAAATCCTGCTGAGCCTTGTAGAAGGTGATGGAACCCTGGGGTCTTCCAGTATTACCACCGACAGCACCGGCATGGCAACTTTTTCCTACACCTTTTCCGGCTCACTGGGACACGCGATTGTCCGGCTGACTGTTCCCGATGTTGACACCGTTGATGTCTTTCTCCGGGCAGATGTCCTTATTCCCGGCGAGCACGGACAAGGGCAATACGTGTTGTTTGATGATGACTATTCCAAGGTGCTGACTTTTAATAATACCCCGGTACGTATCGACACTATTGTAGGAGACCATCCTATCATATATGTCAATTATGAATCTTCCCTTGGGGTAGTGGTTATGTTATACGACCAGGATCTCGATAAGACGGTATATGATACATCAAGTGTCTATGGCGTAATTGTCAACACAAAATATAACGGGCATACATTAGATTCAGTACCGGTTGGTATAGGGACACCGTTACAAACGATACGTGCAAACTTCGGTACTCCTGACACATTATATTATGACCCTCCCCGCCCCGAAATAATCATTCGCTATGACTCCCTGCAAACAACATTTTATGGACACTGGGAAGCTGGATATGGTGATACATTCATCGAAGAAATTCATATCTATGAACAATTTCAATTTCTCACGAACAAATCACATGAGGAAGTTCTACCGGGATTACGGTTAAGCCATTTTAAGAAGCAATAATTGGACGGGCAAATCTCACTGGTGTTAGATATTTAACTCATCAATAGAGCTACTCATTAGAGCTACTCATTATTTTACGATAGATATCTAAATTCTCCCATTCTTTCAACCTTGACAGGTCTCCGCTCTCCCGATATATTCGCCAAAAGATTCAACGTAAAAGGAAACAGAAAAATGAAATCATTAATCGTACTTTTCACATTGACGTTTGGTCTTATCATGGTTGGGTGCAGCAACAACCAGGCTGATGATAAAACCAGCAAAACAGAGAAAACCCAGAAAACATCGATGGGAGATAAGCAAATGGGAGCCGATAAGGCTTATTATGACAGCCTGGCAGCAATACAATACCCGGTACGTGACAAGAAGAACCCGATTGTCACAATCAGCACCGACTATGGAAATATGACCCTTGAATTGTGGCGTGATGTTGCCCCGGCTCATGTCGATTCCTTTGTTGCCCGGACTAAGGAAGGATTCTACGACAGTCTGACATTTCACCGGGTAATTGATAACTTTATGATTCAGGGCGGTGATCCGAAAGGTAACGGCACCGGGAATGCCGGGTATTTCCTCCCTGCCGAGTTTTCCAAGGAACCGCATGTTGAAGGAACCCTTTCCATGGCGCGTGGACAAAACCCGAACTCCGCCTCCTGCCAGTTCTTTATCTGCCTGAATCGCGCTCAGTTCCTCGATGGCAAGTACACTGTTTTCGGCAAACTGTTAAAGGGATATGACACCCTGCACAAAATCGGGAAAGTGAAATGTATCCCCAGCCCGGGCGGGCGTGGAGAGGTTTCCACACCGGAAAAACCGGTGTACATGACAAAAGTTTATCTCTCCGATGCCGACGGAAACCCGATAAAATAATCTGCACCACATGGCAAATATACCAGCGGCGGGATACGAACTGTCCCGCCGTTTTAATTCAGGCATTTTCCGGAGGGAACACCGTTTTCATAATGCTGTTATACCGGTATTGACATGAGTATAAAAAAAGTAGTCATTTTAGGTTCAACCGGTTCTATTGGTCGGGCAACTCTCGATGTTATCAAAAAACATCCGGGGAGATTTGATGTTATTGCCCTGGCGGCATACTCAAATGCTGAACTGCTGGCTGAGCAATGTCGACAGTTTCGTCCCAGGTATGCCTGCCTTGCCAATCGAAACCATTCCGACACTCTCCGTGCCCTGGTTAACGAACGGAAGACCAAACTCCTGTTTGGCGAGGAGGAACTGGTACACCTGACCTCACTTAATACAGACATCGTTGTTAATGCCGTGGTCGGAGCTGCCGGACTGCGGGCATCACTGGCAACCGTGCAAAACGGCAAAACCCTGGCATTGGCAAACAAGGAATCGCTCGTGTCCGGGGGACCGTTGTTTCCCGAAATTGTCAAAAAAACCGGCTCTCGTATTCTGCCGATTGATTCCGAGCACTCCGCCTTGTGGCAGGCTCTCTCCTGTGGGAAACCATCAGAAATAAAACGCCTGATAATTACCGCCTCGGGGGGACCGTTCCGTACCTTCCCGGCAGAGAAACTTGCCGAAGTTACCCCGGAGCAGGCATTGCAACATCCGACCTGGAAAATGGGTTCCAAAATTACGATTGACTCTGCCACTCTTGCCAATAAGGGACTGGAAGTTATTGAAGCGGTTGCGTTGTTTTCGGTTCCCGTAGAACGGGTTTCGGTGGTAATTCATCCCCAGTCCATTATTCATTCGATGGTGGAATTTATCGACTCCTCAATTATCGCCCAGCTTTCCCAACCGGATATGCGTTTGCCGATTACCTATGCCTTGTTCTGGCCCAACCGGGTGGAATCGGATTACGGGCAACTTGATTTGAAAGCATTACACCAACTTACTTTCGAACAACCGGATATGAAACGATTCCCGGCTTTGCGGGTAGCATTTGAAGTTGCCCGGTCTGGCGGAACAGCTCCTGCAGTGTTCAATGCTGCCAATGAGGTTGCCGTAGCGGGATT
Organism: Candidatus Zixiibacteriota bacterium; assembly: GCA_024275255.1. Taxonomy (GTDB): domain Bacteria; phylum Zixibacteria; class MSB-5A5; order GN15; family FEB-12; genus JAJRZL01. The sequence continues at coordinate 31,612 of JAJRZL010000164.1, forward strand.
TTTACGAAAAGCTATTCGGTTTACTGATATAGCCGATATAATATTTGAAGCAGTTGACACAATTCCTGTTGTTTCACAGCCAAAACTTGATGATATTCTTGATGCAGACCGCCAGGCACGAGAACTGGCTCAACAGATAGTAGAAAGAAACGTATGTTAGTTAATATTGCATCATTTATTTTTGTCCTTGGTATCTTAGTTTTTGTCCACGAATTGGGGCATTTCCTCATTGCGAAAAAAGTAGGTATCCGGGTGGAACGGTTTTCCCTTGGATTTCCTCCCAATATCTTTGCTCGCAAATGGGGTGAAACCACCTATTGTATTGGTATTATCCCTCTCGGTGGATATGTCAAAATGGCCGGCGAACAGCCGAATGAAGAGGCTACCGGCGCTCCCGACGAGTTTATGTCCAAGACGGTAGGACAACGAATGGCGGTTATTCTTGCCGGTCCGTTTATGAATTACCTGCTGGCTATTTTCCTGTTAATCGGGGTCGTGTATTTCAATGGTGAGCCGCTTTTCGATGACAGCCGGGTTTTGGTCGGCAACATCAGTAAGGACAGTCCCGCCGAAAAGGCCGGGTTGCAGGTTGATGACCAAATTATCGCTATTGACGGGGCACCGGTGGAAAACTTTATCGACGCCGCAAAACGTATTCATGCCAAGGTTGAAGAACCGATAGACCTGACCTGGGTTCACCAGGGTGAAACACTTCGAGCAACAATCACGACAAAAGCCATGCCGATGCCGAATGCGTCGGGGGGGATAGATACGGTCGGTATTATTGGGTTCAACCAGAAGGTTGTCGGATATAAAAAATTCGGTGTATTCGAATCTGTCAGCCAGGGATTTCTCTGGGCACATAGCCTCGTCTGGCAGACATTCAAGTTTATCAAAATGGTCTTTGCCGGTGAGGTCTCCCCGAAAATGATTGGCGGGCCGGTCTTTATTGCGCAACAATCCGGCAAGCAGGCTCGTGCCGGTGGCGCCAGTTTGTTTGTATTCATGTCACTGCTTTCAGTCAACCTTGCGGTAGTCAATATCCTGCCGATTCCCGTTCTTGATGGCGGGCAGATGGTATTCCTTATTATCGAGAAGGTGCTTGGCAAGCCAATTTCCATGAAAGCTCGGATAACTGCTCAACAAGTGGGTATTTTTATCCTGTTAGCATTGGTGTTGTTTGTAACATACAATGATATCTTACGGGTTATCCGGGGATTTTAGCATGAACACCTTGTCTTACATACCCAAGAAAAACAAAACATTTTATTTTTATTGCCGGTATAATGATATATAAACAGGTACGTGAAGATAACTTACAGGATAAGTGAAAAATATGAGCAAGAAGCAGTCAAGCCCGTTTTGGGACAATTTTAAGCAGATAGCATTCGCCGTTATTATGGCGTTTATTATAAAGACCTCAATCGTTGAGGCATACAAAATCCCCTCTCAATCAATGGAGGATACCCTCCTGGTTGGAGATTTTCTCCTGGCAAACAAGTTTATCTATGGCGCCCGGTTACCCGTGGTTGGCTGGCAGCTTCCGGCTATCCGTGATCCGAAAGCGGGTGATGTTATTATTTTCATCTATCCCGGTGACGGTGTCACCAAGTATATCAAACGTTGTGTGGCAACCGGTGGTGATACGCTTGAGATAAAGGACAAGATTTTATATGTAAACGGGAAAAAATTCCCGGAAGCAAAGTATCAGAAATACATCGATCCGAATATTCAACCCCGAAGACCCGGCGGACTTGACAGCAGGGACAATTTTGGTCCTTATGTCGTTCCTCCCGGTAAATACTTCATGATGGGTGACAACCGCGATAACTCCTACGATTCCCGGTACTGGGGACCGGTCCCCCGACAGAATATCCTCGGCAAAGCATTGCTCATTCACTGGTCATGGGATGATTCCATATACCCATCACCAGATGTTTCTGTCGGTGATCCCTTATCGGTACCGCGTGTTTTTGTATTCAATATTGTGCATTTTTTCCAAAAAGTGCGCTGGCACCGATTATTTCATACGATTTCATAAATAGTATGAAATTGCGAACTGACAGATGCTCATATTGTATAACATCATAATAAAAGAACAAAATTAACCATTTGAGAGTCTATGCCGAAAAACATATCAGGAGACATATCTGTCAGAAGAGGAGTAGATTCAATGCAAGTGACCAAAAGTGTTTTGTTTACCACTATCCTGTTTATCATCCTTTCGTCAGCCGCCTTTGCCGGACCGGCAATTGAAATACCCAATGCCAGCTTTGACTTTGGTAAAGTTCGTCAACATGCGGTGGTAAGCCACTCGTTTTGGATTAAATCAGTAGGTGATGACACTCTTCATATTACAAAAGTAGTTCCGGGGTGTGGATGCACCAAAGCACCGCTGGAGGATTCTGTTCTTGCTCCGGGTGACAGCACCCGGCTGGATATCTTTTTCTCCACTCGCTCTTTTCGGGGATATGTAACGAAACGCCCATACCTTGAAACAAACATTAGCGATGAAAAAACATATCTCAAAATCTATGCGCTGCTTTTACCCGAACCGGAAAAAGACACCCCGTTGGTTATCAACCCCAACCCGCTTGATATATCCCAGTTTACTGATCTACCCCGTCGAAAAGGTACGTTTCTGATTGAAAACCGTAGCAACCACGATGTAGAGCTCACCCTTATTGACTGGGCACGGGATTATTTCGATGTCAAGCTGCCTAAAAAAATAAAAGCCGGCGAAGCGGCTCAGGGAACAGTCACTATTCATAAGGATAAAATCCCCGAAGAGTTCGAACATTCTTTGACATTCCAAATCAATGACGACAAACAAACCAGATACACCCTTCCCGTAAAACGGGTAGTCCGTATAAAAAAACGTATTGGAAGCTGACAGAATTATTGCATACAAATAGTCAATGAAAAGCCGGTATCTTATGATTCCGGTTTTTTTATAGAGTTTTTCCAATAAATTAACACCCTGTTATTAGTTTTCGCAGGTCGGTGTTCCGAATCCGCCGAAGGCAGATGGGAAACCCGACATATTCAAGGTTTACTGTTTATTTATATACAAAAAAATATGTTGGGGTTTTATTACACTTCCAAAAGCACTTACCCACATTAATTTTCTCAACAAATCTGCTGATTGATGCCCCCATAGAAATAATTACAAATGTACCAAGCTATGTTCCAACTATCCATCACAACATATAGTAACATGGTTCGGGACCACCACTGAACAAGTATGCCACCAGATAGGTAAGGTCGGCAACATTGATATCATCCAGACAATCAATATTGCCTGCTTCATACGGTATCGGATCGGGTCCACCGCTGAACAGGAACGCTACCAGATACGTAAGGTCGGCAACGTTTAATCCCGGTTCACCATCCATATCACCCGCCTGTGCCCATTGATACCCGGTATTATGAAACAGCACAGCTTCGTTGTTGGATATAACATGCTCCGGGGGAACACCATTGTTGTAGTAGCTCAAGGCATGACATTCAAATTCCGAGATACCCACCAGGGCGGTCAATTCCAAGCCGCTAACCCCAACATCACGGTATTGATAGATAATATCCCCGAAACGAGTAAGGATTATTTCAAAGTTCATGGTGGTATCACCAAACTGGTTAAAATTCGCCGGGTGATACCATTCGATAACAAGCATGTCATTGGCAGGACTTTGGTAAATATAAATCCCGCCATCGGCAACCGTCCCCTCATCAAAGATTAAATCAGCCCAGAAAGGAGCAATAAAGGTTTCAAAGGGTGCTCCCGGCACTTCAAGACCGCTATAAAACCCACCAATATTGAGATTAGAGTCAGTAAACGAAATCGCACCGTTTACACCGATAAATACTTCCGTATAACTGGTGTCATAAAAGGGAAAGCTGAAATTAATATCCCAGGGACCGGTCGTGCCATCATCAAGCGGATTTGTTCCCGATGAATAAAAAAGCGATGAGGGAACCTTAAACCCGATATCCTTTGCAGAAATCCAGTTATATGACGGCCCCCCCGTATCGACGGATGAAACGGCGATATATGTGGTATCAAAACAAGGAACTTCGAGAAACACCGGCACGTACAACAACGAGTCGAGTACCCCTCCGGTGAGCCCCCAGCTTATTTCAAGGACTCCGGTATATTTCTCCACCCGGTCAGGTATTACGGAGGCATCTACTGTCACTGCGATTGTTATAGAATCTGAGGGCGCAATAGTGCCGGTATTTGGTGTTGCTATCAGCCAGTTTTCCCCGACCCGTTTGGTAAGAGAGTCATTGTCGTTTATCTGAAAATCAAACGCTTCCGTTGTGGAACGGTTATGTAAAACAATATTCATTATCGCTTGAGAACCCTCATCAAGAGTGGTATCAAGGAATAGTGGATTCACATAGAGTGATGGTGGTCCGGTAAGGGTTGCTATGGCAGCCTGAAGGTCTGGAAGGGGTCCGATATGTTCAGTCGTATCACCCATTTGAGGAGAACCGGTTGCAACCAGCACATCACGGATCTGGTCGGATGTCATCGGTACGCCACCGTAGGTTGCTTTATAATATCCCTGAAGACAGGCAACTGCTCCGGTAACTATTGGTGATGCCGATGAAGTCCCGCTGAATGCTGCTGTGTAGTACTGGTTCTCATCACCATTACCGTCAAACAAACCACCATATCCGGTAGTGTACACACCGGAACCATATCCTTGTAAATTTACTCGTTCACCGTAGTTTGAAAAATCCTGACGCCAGCGACTGTTAAGTGATGCCGCGGGGTATCCGGCTCCGACAATAATAGCATGGGAGTTTCGGTACGTGGTATCGAACAATGCACCATAGATAGTTGTATCGTCAAAATTCTCGGCACCATTTCCTGCAGCCTCAACAACAGTAATCCCCTTTGCCCAGGCATACTGGATAGCATCGTAGTTTGCCTGCCAGTATTCCATACAGACATATCCGAGCTGATCGGGGCGGGATTGAAAATCGTAGTGCGGACCGGGAGCATGTAATTCAATCAGGATAACATCACCGGCTTCCAACGAATCAATGGCAATGTAAAGTGCCGCTGCTGTCGAAATAGAGCCAATAGAAACCATCCGGATATCCGCTACGGGGCAGATACCGGTAACACCATAACCATTGTCACCAGCAATCAATTCCCCGATAACAGCCGTTCCGTGGTTCCGCCAGCTAATATCATTCAGTTCCACCCCACCGATTAACCCACCAACTGCTTTGTCCAAATCTTCATGGGTCTCCTGCCAGGCGCCTTCAATATCAACAATCGTAACTCCTGCGCCATCACCACCCGGCAGGGTATTGGCGTAGTCGGCATCAATCCCACTGGGCGCAGCTTCCCTATAATCCTGGTTCGGTTGGTAATCTGGTGTGGGCGGGTCGATATCCCCAGCAGGTTCCGGTGAAGGCTCCACATACGCTATTTCTACGATATCGAGTTTGTTCAACCGATTAACCAGCGCTTCCGCTTCAGCGACACTGGTAACAGTAATTTCATAGTAATTATTCAAATCCGCCAGTTCATGTTTTGATTGTAATTGCAAGACAGTACGAGCCTGTTCAAGTCTATCCTCAGGGGCAACCCTAAATAGCCGCTTCAGATTACTGAACGTAACATACTCATATACAATAGGTTCTATACCTGCTATACTCCCGCCTTTTCTATCGACAAGCTTCCCTGCTTGTAATCGGACTGAGTATGAATCTCGAAATTTTACAACCACACGGTCAATTGAAGCTTCCGAATGTATTGTTACAAGTGTCGGTTTTTCAGGAAGTTGGCGTTTGACTAATGGATACAGTTCATGACTACCCTGTTGTTGCCGAGCAGCTTCACTTACTGGAGCAATTATCAGAATTATTATGGCGACAGACAACAAGGAAAGCAGTGCTATATTTCGAGATGACATAAGTCCTCCACTATGGCGGTAATCTTCATGTAATGTACGGTCTGCGAGAACAAAAACGCAGGAGTATTAAGGTTGTCATTGGTAATATAACTCCAACCACAATAATGTCAATATGTTATCTATTACCAATATCGGCAGGTAAAGCCGGGACAGAAGATTTATATATCTATTATTTTGGGAGCTTTTATTTCAAAACGCTGCTTACCGTTCATATTCGGTACTTTTATCGGGTATTTCCCTGAAAAACAACTTGAGCAAAACGTCGTATCCGGCAGGGATTTCATCGACAGCATCCCCTTCAAAGATAAATAGCGCAGGGAATCAACCTCGAGGTATTTTTCTATCTCCTCAACGGTCATCCGGTGAGCAATTAGTTCTTTTTTCGTGGGCATATCTATCCCGAAGAAACATGGAGATACTATCGGCGGTGAAGAAACCCGGAAATGAATTTCCTTTGCCCTGGCTTCCCGGATTATTTTCACTAACTTCTTAGATGTTGTCCCTCGAACAATGGAATCATCAACCACCACCACCCGTTTTCCCTTGAGCACTCCTTTTACCGGATTGAACTTCACCTTTACATCGAGGTCACGTATTTTCTGCTGAGGGTCAATAAATGTTCTCCCAACATAATGGTTACGGATAAGCCCGATTTCAAACCTGATACCGGATTCCTCGGCATATCCCAACGTGGCGGTATTGGCTGAGTCGGGAATCCCAATAACAATATCAGCATCAACCGGACTTTCCTGAGCCAGTAACCGACCGAGACGGCGACGGACTTTGTCAACATTTTCACCGAACACGATGGAATCGGGACGAGAGAAATAAATATATTCAAAAATACAACAGGCATGTTTTGTTTTCTTGAACGGATGAAGCGATTTCAAGTTGTGCTGTGAAATTTCCAATACTTCACCGGGTTCGATATCACGAACATAACGGGCTCCGATAAGATCAAAAGCACAGGTTTCCGACGCCACCACCCATGCTCGTTGATATTTCCCCAGTGCCAGCGGACGGAAACCATACGGATCACGAGCAGCGATAATGGTATCTTCAGTTAAAAAGAGCAAAGAATATGCGCCCCGTACATACCTGAGGGCATCGCAAATACGCTCCAGTCTTGTTTTCTTTGAAGAACGGGCGGCAAGATGCAGAATTATCTCGGTATCGGAAGTCGTTTGAAAAATGGAGCCTCTGCGGTCAAGTCGTTCGCGTAGTTCGGCGGAGTTGGTCAGGTTGCCGTTATGCGCAATAGCAGTATAACGGGAACGATTTGTTATCAGAAACGGCTGTATATTTATAAGTGATGAAGCGCCGGTCGTACTGTACCGGGTATGACCGATTGCTATTTTCCCCGACAGGTTTTGCAGGATTTCTTTATTGGAGAAAACTTCCGACACCCGCCCCATTCCTCGATGGTAATGAATCGTCCCCTTGTTAGAAGTAACAATACCGGCAGACTCCTGCCCGCGATGTTGCAGGGCATATAATCCCAGGTATGTTAATTCTGCAGCTTTGGTATGTCCGGTGATACCAAAGATACCACATTCGTCATGTATCATAGCTTCTAACATACACACTCACTACGTGTAAATTTAAGAAGCGTACAATCTATTCCCGCCAAAGCAAAATGTCAACGATCCCTTAACGATTATTTTCCTGTTACCTGAAATAAACCTGAAAAAAGCTGTGGAAAAGTGCCATGATTTTTGAAAAAAACTGGCGGATTGTAAAATTTCGTTGTATTATCTTATAAGTTACAAGGTCTTCAAATTGTACCTATCTTGCGTCTACGGTCTGCATGTGCAATACCGGACGGCGTAGGGAGAAGATAAAATAAAATGACGATAGATTCGCAAAGCAGGTTTGAAATTATCCGCCAGATGGCGGTTGATGGTACTCATGGCGAAGATTTTAATAATGTTGCATATACTGCCCTTGCTCAAACAGCGACGTCAGCAAATTTGAAAGCCGCGGCACTTATTCTCTGGGATGAGAAACGGGAGCCGACTCTCACTGTCAGTTTTGCTGCCGAAGAAGCCGATAAAGACAAGTTGCTGACCCTTGAAAAAGATTTATACGATACCCTTCGCCGTAATAGACAATTAAGTTCCGCCTATATGTCTTTTGACGGACAAGTACCGTTGCACTCGTTTACCCTTCCCCTCAAATACCGGGACCAGTCATTCGGGGCTGTTATCGGGTTGCAGGAAGGCACACAAAGTATTATTTCGGAAAATGTATTTCTCGAAGCCCTGACCGCCCTACTGGCACTCAATTATGCGGCAGCATCGGCAACCAAGGAAATAACGATACCACGAGAAGCACTCGATCAGGAACGGTTGGGTGGTATTGTAGAAACAGCCATCACTGTCAACCACGAAGTAAACAACCCGTTGACTGCTATTCTCGGTAATGTCCAATTATTATTGTTCAAACGTGATGATCTCGATGACGAGTTGAAGCAAAAGCTGAAAGTTATCGAGGAATCGGCATTAAAAATCAAGGACATCACCAAGCGATTGATGCACATCACCACACCAAAATCTGTGGAATACACGAAAGGGACCACGATGCTGGACCTTTCCGATGACTCGGAGCAAGACGGTAAAAGCGGTTCCTCCGTGTAGGCTAAAACCTATCAATATATGTCAAACGGATTTCGCGGGTAAATGTCTCCGACTCCCGCCTGTTTTCCAGCAAGTCTTTTAACACCGCTTCTATTTCAAGGTTTTCGGTAAAGAGCCATTTAATGGAAAAGTTCAGGTATCCCCTGCCTTTCCCTGCAAACGTATAAGGAGCCCCATTCGGTAGTGATGACCGGTCATCGTTGAGAGCGGCATCCCATTCCAATAACAGCGCAAGGTTATAACGGAACGTGGCATCAAAACCAAGGAAGAAATTCAAATCTTTTTCATCATCAACATCATTCTCAAGGGAATAGTTTACTCCGACATGCCAGCCAGAGGTCCACTCATAGAAATAAAAGCTCCTGCTGGCAACTAGGTAAAACCCGCGGGATTCGAACGTGTATCGCTGCATGGCTTCGTTCCAGGCGCCATGCCCCTGCGATGAAAACCCGACCGAAACCGCCGGGAAATATTCCAGCTCATCTATCACACGAAATTTAATGTTGAACTCTATTGACGGTGACCAGTTCGGGCTTTTATTGGATATAATATCCTCTCCACCAAACGAGATACCCATTGTCAACCGGTTCGACAATCCAATATCGGTATATCCCAAAGCTCCGCCGTTGGGATAAAAGTGAGCGCTGATACTGTAATATGCTCTCGGTAATGTCCCGGCAGTAGGCATATCCACCAATACTCGTGGGGGGACATCATAGAGAGTCGAAGGAATCGAGGCATCGTTACCCTGTCCTGAAACCACTGTCGCACTACCAAGCAACCACCCACATATCATAAAACAGGCAATATATTTTTTCATGGCATTCACCTCTATCCTTTCTATACCATTCGAATAAATATCTGCAACTCGAAGGTATATACAGGATTTTTTAACACGTTTCATCGGTACTACACCGTTACAATATAGAGGATATCTCATTTTCAAACGATGAGTCAACAAAAACAGGAGAGC